>CAOJHG010000106.1 GCA_948435975.1 uncultured Oscillibacter sp.
AATACCCGTATCCGCGATGACCAGGGTTTCGCCGTCCCCATAGATACGGATGCGGCCTCCTTCCGGGGTGTACTTCAATGCGTTGCTCAGCAGCTGCTCCAGAACGAAGGACAGCCACTTTTCGTCCGTCAATACGGTCCGTTCCGTTTCCTTGAGGTCCAGGGAAATCTTTTTCAGGATGAATTGCCGGGCGTATTTCCGCACCGCCTGGCGCAGAAGAGGGTCCAGGGGCTGTTCCCGGAAGCGGTAGTCCGTGGAGCCGCTGCCCAGGCGCAGGTAGCCCAGGACCATTTCCACATACTGCTCAATTTTCATCAGCTCCACTTCCAGCTCAGGACTGGGCTTTTCCTGAAAGAGCAGGTGCATGGCGGCGATAGGCGTCTTGATCTGGTGGGCCCAGAGGGTATAATAGTCCGTCATGTCCTTCAGCCGGCTTTCGTTCTCAATCGACAGCGCGGAACGGTCGGCGCAGACGGCCCGCAGCAGGTCTTGATAGTCCTCTTCCAGAAGGCCGCGGGGCGCAGGAAGGGGCAGCGCTTTTTCCCTCGCCTTTTTCACGAGCCATTCCAATTCCTTATGGCGCTGGAGAAACCGCCCATACCCCAGAATGAAGAGAGCCAGTCCCAAAGCCAGGCAAAGCACCCCCGCATAAAGGAAGGGCTCCAGCGGCAGACGGTAGAGCCAGAACACCGCCCCGAAAACAGCGGCGAAGCCCGTCAGGAGGAACAGCAGCTTATATTGACGTTTAAGGTACGACCTCAGCATATCAGCATCCTCGTTTTCTCTTGTGGTTCAGGGTCAGCCGGTCTCACTGGGTATGAGGTAGCCCTCGCCTTTCCGGGTGCGGATGAAATTGGAGAGGCCCGCGGCTTCCAGTTTCCGGCGCAGGCGGTTCACATTGACGGAGAGGGTGTTTTCGTCAACAAAGCTGTCGGATTCCCAAAGGGCGGTCATCATGGCGTCCCGGGTAACGGTCTGGCCCTTGTGCTCCAGGAGAAGCTGCAGGAGTTTCAGCTCATTTTTGGTCAGGTCTACCCGCTGGTCCTGGACGGCAAGGGTGCCATCGGAGAGATTCAGGACCGCGCCGCCGCAGCGCAGGAGGGCGGAAGCGGGGCCGAAATCGTAGGCACGGCGGAGCATCGCCTGAACCTTGGCGGAGAGCACCTGGAGATCAAAGGGCTTAGCCAGGAGATCGTCGCCCCCCATCTGCATGGCCATGACGACATTGACATTGTCAGAGGCAGAGGTGAGGAATAAAACCGGGACCTTGGAAACACGGCGGATTTCCTGGCACCAGTGGTATCCATTGAAAAAGGGCAGGGAGATATCCAGAAGGACCAGGTGGGGAGCGAAAGCGGCAAACTCAGCAAGAACGCTGTCAAATTTCTTCGCGCAGGATACCTGGTAGCCCCAGCTTTCCAAATGACGGCAGACCACGCCCGCTATAATTTCGTCGTCTTCCACTATAAAAATCTTATACATCCAGGTCCCCTCCTCTTTGAGAAGGATACCATTTCGCTTTCAAATTGTCAACTTGTGCCGCCTCGCCTGCCAGTGCCCCTCACACCGGCTGGAAGAACGCGCAGACTCCCGCTGCAAGCAGAATCGAAATCCCTCCTTGCAGAATCTTTCCAAAAAAGCAGTTCCTCACCCGCAGGCCGCTTCCGTCCAAAACCGCCGCTGTCTGGCACAGAATGGAAATCCCGCCCCACCCCGCGCAGCCTGCCGCCAGAAGAAAGCCCAACCGGTCCGGCGGCAGCAGCGGAGTCAGCGAAAACAGCTCCACACACCCCACCAGCGCCGCCCCCGCGTACCCGCCCAGCGCCGACAATGGACTTGCCAGCACATAGAACAGCACCACGAACCCGCACACGGAAAGCATCGTCCTGCTGGACCTCTGCACCGCCTCCACAAAAGCCGTCTGAAATACCGGCGTCTCCCGAATCTCCGGAACCGGGCCCCTCTTCCTCCGCGTCTTCTCCCCCCGGAAAAACAGCCCTGTCAACAGCGCCGACAGTACATGGATCAGCCACAGCCAAACCCCGGCCCGCACACTGCCAAACACGCCGCTGCCTAAAACGCTCACCAAAAACACCGGATTGGAGTTGTTGCAGAACCCTAATAAGCGTTCCGCCTCCTCTTCGGTCAGCAGTCCTTTATGAAAAAGCTCCGCCGCCGTCCTGGCTCCCACAGGATATCCCCCCACCAAGCCCAGCAGCAGCGCCGAGCCCGCCGGTCCTGGAAGCCGAAACAGCGACATAAGCCCTGCCAAGTGGGGCGACATCCACTCTCCGAACCCCATAGCCACCAGAAGCGCCGACACCGCCATAAACGGAAACAGCGCCGGAACCACCGACCTGCCGCACAAAGCCAGCGCTTCCGCCGCCGCAGCCCGGACCCGCGCCGCATCCGCCAAAAACCACACCAGCACCCCGCACAGAACCAAACACGCGTCCGCTCTCCACCGTTTTTTTCCCCGCATAACACATCACCCATGAATTCCTATGCGCCGCCGGGACCCGTCATGCGGGGACAGGCAAAAATTCCGGTCCTGCTGCATATAGCTTGTTTGAGGTGAAGCACATGGAGCGAAAACGGAAAGACCGGGACGGCGGCGTTATGGGTTCCCTGGCGGAGCTCTTCGACCTTCCTGCCGACATTATAGCGGGCCTTCCCCGCCTGGAGATGATCGGCGGGCGGCAGCTCTACCTGGAACGCCACACCGGCCTCCTATCCTACAGTGACCGGCAAATCGACGCCAACACCGCCGCCGGCGTCCTTCGGGTCCGGGGAGAGCGCCTGACCCTCATGGCCATGACGTCGGAGGAACTGCGCATCGGCGGCCGGATTGACGCAGTGGAATGGGTGGGGGCGGAGACATGACAGGAATCATCAACCTTTTTCGGGGGCAGGTCCGGGTCCGGGTCGAGTGCGCTTTTCCCGAGCGGGTCCTGAACCTCTGCGGGGTGCGGGACATCTCCTTCTGGGACCTCCGCTGGGAATCCCCCACCACCTATACCTGCCGCCTCTCCCGCCGGGACTGGAAGCGCCTCCGGCAAGCCGCGCAGCACTTGGACTGCACCTTTGACCTGGTGGGCCTGGGGGGAGTGCCCTACTTCCTTCTCCGCTTCCGCCACCGGCAGGCCCTGGTGACAGGACTCGTCGCCTGTGCCCTGGGGCTGTTCCTGGGGTCCTTCTTCATCTGGGATTTCACCGTGGAGGGCAACGAGACCGTCCCAACAGAGCGTATCCTCCGGGCGCTGGACAAGAACGGCGTGGGGCTGGGCACCTTCGGCATGACCCTGGATGGCGAAATCCTGCGGAATCACATCCTTTTGGACATCCCAGAGCTCAGTTGGATCAGCATCAATGTATCCGGGTGCCGGGCCAGCGTGCAGGTGCGGGAGCGGGTCCTTCCGCCGGAGCTGATCGACAAGCGGACGCCCTCCAACCTGGTTGCGCGGCGGGCGGGATTGGTGCTGAACGTCCAGACGCTGGGGGGCACGGCCTGCGTTCTTCCCGGCTCCTCTGTGACCGAGGGACAGCTCTTGATCTCCGGCGTGGAGGATATGGAGACGGTCGGGGCGCGGGTCCTGGGCGGCATAGGGTCCGTCACCGCCCGGACCTGGTATACCCTGCGGGCTTCGGTACCTCTGACAGCGGCGGAAAAGCGCTATACCGGACAGGAGAAAACCGGCCTCTCTCTGGTCTTCAATGGACGGCGCATAAAATTCTTCTCAAACAGTAGCATTACTGGGGCGGAATATGATAAAATAACCAACAGATATCCCTGTTCCTTCCTGGGGGTGCCCCTGCCCATCACGCTGGTGACGGAGACCTGGCGCTTTTATGAAACCGTCCCCACCCCCCAGGACCCCGCCCAGGCCGAAAAAAATGCCGAGGCCGTCCTCACCGCTCAGCTCCATGAGATGGTGGACCCTTATGGCGTTGTGCGTTCTACCCTGTGCTCCTCCCGGCAGAAGGGAGATACGCTGGTGGTGACCCTGTCGGCGGAGTGCGAGGAGCAGATTGGGGAGATGGTCCCTATTTACACCGATTCACCCGACGAGACCGCCGGGCAGTAACCGAACAAAGGAGTAACCGACATTGGAACAACGAATCAGCATCGAACGGCTGGAGCAGGCCATCAATATCTTCGGGTCCTTTGACGAGAACATCCGCCTTCTGGAGCAGGAATTCGCCGTCACTGTGGTCAATCGGGACAGCGAGCTGCGGGTGGAAGGAGAACCCGAAGATACTACGCTGGCCTGCAAGGCGATTCAAGCGCTGCTGACCCTCTCTTCCCGGGGGGAGGCCATCGGCGAACAGAACGTGCGCTATGTCATCAACATGGTCCGGGCGGGGAAAGAGGAAAAAATCGCCGAGCTTACCGGAGACGTTCTCTGCATCTCCGCCAAGGGCCGGCCCATCAAGCCCAAGACCATCGGCCAGAAGGACTACATCTCCTCTGTGCTGAAAAACACCGTCACTATCGGCGTTGGTCCGGCGGGCACCGGAAAGACCTATCTGGCCGTCGCCGCCGCTGTGATGGCCTTCCGGGACAAGCAGGTAAACCGCATCATCCTCACCCGTCCGGCGGTGGAGGCCGGAGAGCGGCTGGGCTTTCTGCCGGGGGACCTCCAATCCAAGGTGGACCCCTACCTGCGGCCCCTGTACGACGCGCTCTTTGACATGCTGGGGGCAGAGACCTACCAAAAATACCTGGAGCGGGGAAACATCGAGGTTGCGCCCCTGGCCTACATGCGGGGCCGGACCCTGGACGACAGCTTCATTATTCTGGACGAGGCGCAGAACACAAGCCGGGAGCAGATGAAGATGTTCCTGACCCGGCTGGGCTTTGGGTCCAAAATCGTCATTACTGGAGACGCCACTCAGATCGACCTTCCGGACGGCAAGACCTCCGGATTAAAGGAGGCCATGCGGGTGCTGCGGAACGTGGAAGGCATTGGCATCTGTGAACTGACCAACGCGGATGTCGTGCGGCATGTGATGGTGCAGCGTATCGTGCAGGCTTACGAGGAGTACGAGAAAAGAAGGGACAAGCGGAAATGAGCTGGGAAGTCTATATGATAAAAACCGCCACGAACCAGGAAAAGGACTTGAGTGAAATCGAGGCGGCGGAACCCATGCCCTGCTGGCGGGAGCTGCGGGAACTGCTGCAATGCCGCTTCCCGGACCTTATCAGCGGTTATGCGCACCTGGAACACGGCATCAGCTTCCCGGTGCTTTCCTCTCCGGACTACGCGTTGGAATTCAATCTGGCGGTGGACAGCGAGGAGGAGCCAATCATGGGGGTCATGTTTTCCCGTCCTGGCTGCGGAGAGCGCTGGGCCTATCCGCTGAAATTCCTGTGCGGCCTGCTGGATGCGCGGATCGTGGACTGCGGCAGCGGGGACTTTTGGGACTGGGACAACCTCCCCGATTGGATCGCGGCGGGTTTATGAAGGAGGATACGGAATGAAACGGCATTACATTCCCATTACAGCCAGCGTCCCCGGCGTGAGCGGCAGCCAGCAGGCCTTTATCCGGAGGGTCGTGCGCACGGCTCTGGCGGCTCAGGGGGTGGACTTTCCCTGCGAAGTGGATGTGCTTCTCACCAGCGACGCGGAAATCCAGGAATTGAATCGGGAATCCCGCCAGGTGGACAAGCCGACGGATGTACTGAGCTTTCCGGCGTTCGGACTGGAGCCGGGAGAACTTCCCGGCATTGACGATGCGGACCCAGGAACGGGCTTGGTTCCGCTGGGGGATATTATGATTTCTATGGAGCATGTTGCCGCCCAGGCGAAGGAATACGGACACTCGAACAAACGGGAGCTGGGCTACTTAGTGACACACTCCGTTCTGCATCTGCTGGGATTTGACCACATGGACGAGGGACCGCAGAAGGCGCAGATGCGGGCGCGTGAGGAAGCGATCTTATCGGAACTGGGCATTACGCGCTGAACGCTTCCGCCAAGCCGCAGATGGAATCAGGGACCCGCGCCGTCAAGGTTTGAGGCCGGCGAGAATCTGCCCCATTCCATGATAAGGCGCAAAAAGAAACGCTTCGCATATGATGGTGCGAGGTGATAACAATGACATTACTGCAAGATGGGGTCCTGGCGTTTCTGTCCGCCGTGGGCCTGACTACCATCGTCTGGGTCGTTGGAGGCGCGTTCCTCCACGCCGGACGCCCCACAATCCCCGGCCTCCTGCTGGTCCTGCCCCTCCGCGGGGAAGCCCTGGCCATGGAAGCCGACGTCCGGGAGCTTCGCCGGGTCCAGGGCCGTCTCCCAGGCTCCAAAATCATCCTGGAAGACCACGGCCTCACCGAAGACGCCCGCTGCCTTGCCCAGTACCTGGCCGACCGGGAAGCCAATGCCGAACTTGTGGACGCCCCGCAAAAGAACTAACGAAAAGAGGCCGCCTATGGAAGAGCTGATCTGCCGTGAAGGCACCATACATAGCATCATTTTCCAAAACGCAGACAATGGCTACACCGTCCTCCGACTCCTCACGGAAGAGGGCGAGCTTATAACGGTGGTGGGGTGCATCCCCTGCGCCGCCCCTGGCGAACATCTCACCGTATCCGGCCTCTGGGAACAGCATCCGCAGCACGGCGAACAGCTTCGGGCCACAGAGCTGGAGCGCAGTCTGCCCGAGGACGAGGAGGAGATTTTCAGCTACCTGTCCTCCGGGATCTGTAAAGGGGTCGGCCCTGCCACCGCCCGAAACATCGTGGACCGTTTCGGCATTGAGACCCTGGACATCCTGGAGCAGAATCCTGAGCTGCTCACCTCTGTCCGGGGCATCACACAACGCAAAGCTGCAGAGATCGCCGAGGGCTTCCGCCACCATATGGGCCTCCGGCGGCTCATGGCTTTCCTGGCAAAATATGACCTGTCCCCCATCCTTGCCATGGACCTCCGGAAGCTGTACGGGGAGGGCGCTTTGGAGATGGTCCGCCAGAATCCATACCTTCTCTCATATGAGGACTGCGGCATACAGTTTTCCATCACCGACAAGATTGCGCTTGACATGGGCTTTTCGGAGGAATGCGGCCAGCGGCTCCAAGCGGCGGTGACCTTCGAGCTGACCCACAACGAGAACAACGGCCAT
>CAOJHG010000107.1 GCA_948435975.1 uncultured Oscillibacter sp.
GTCATTCAGGAGAACCGGGAGGATATGGATAAGGTCGTGGCGTACCTCCTGGAGAAAGAGACCATCACTGGTGCGGAAATGGTGGCCATTATCGAGGGAAGAGACCCGGAGCTGGTGGAGAATCCCTACGCCTCCAGCCGTCCGGCGGAAATTGAGGCCCCGGCGAAAAAGGTGCATATGATTTCCCAGAAAATCGAGCCGCCCGATCCCGCAGAGGAAGCGTCTGTGAAGGAAGAACCCGCGCCAGAGAGCGCTGAACCCCCTGCGGAGCAACCCGCTTCGGAAGAAACTGCTGAAAATAGGAAGGAGGACGCGCCATGATCCGTCCCGCTGCTGTAGAGGACCTGGCCGGCATTGCGGCAATCTACGAGGCCATTTTTGACCAGGAGGAGCAAGGGCCGGTTTACACCAACTGGAAGAGGGGAAGCTACCCCACAGAGGCGGACGCCCGGCAGGCCCTGGAGGCGGGGACCCTGTATGTCGGGGAAGAAGGGGGCGTTGTCTGGGGCGTAGTGAACCTGAACGGCGAGCAGCTTTCGGAGTATGCCGCGATTCCCTGGAGCATCCCCGCCGGAGAGGACCAAGTCGCGGTGATTCACACCCTCTGTATCCACCCTGCCCAATCTGGACGCGGACTGGCGCGGAAAATGGCGGCCTTCTGTGAGGAGACGGCCCGCAGCCAGGGAAAAACAGTCATTCGCCTGGATACCTGGGAACACAATCTCCCTGCGAACCGGCTTTATCCCTCCCTGGGCTACCGGTTCGCCGGGACTGCGGAGTTTTTCTTTCATGGCTTTGTCCGGGAGAACCTGAACTGCTACGAAAAGGCACTGTGAGAAATCCCCTTGACAGAAAGGGTAAAACCCCATAAACTGTTAAATGAAAGGCGATCCCTAATTGTCAAAAAAGGTTGTGATGAAATCATGAAGCGTTCCGCAGGTATACTGCTGCCTATTTTCTCTTTGCCTTCCCCCTATGGCATCGGCTCTCTGGGAAAGGAGGCCCGGGCATTCGCGGATTTCCTCCGTGCAGCGGGCCAGTCGTGGTGGCAGATTCTCCCGGTGGGTCCCGCCGGCGCTGGGGATTCTCCCTATGCCAGTGCGTCCACCTTTGCCGGAAATCCCTGTTTTATTGATTTGGACCAGTTGGCGGAGAAGGGACTGCTGACTGCGGAGGAGCTGGAGAGCGCCTGTGTTCCGGACCAGGATAAGATTGACTACGCCGCCCTTCGAGAGACGCGGGAACCCTTGCTGCGAAAGGCGTTTTCCCGTATTGGCGGAGACGAGGCTGAGGCGGCGCGTGCATTTACGGGGCGGAATCCATGGGTGAAAGAATACGCTTTGTATTGTGCCGCCAAGGAGCATTTCAATGGCGCCGCCTGGTTTGACTGGCCGGATGAAGCTCTGCGCCAGCATGAGGCGGGGGCGGTGGAGCGCTGGCGTGTGGAGCTGGCGGAGGAAGTGGCGTTCTATACCTGTGTGCAGTATTGGTTCTTTTCCCAGTGGGAGGAGCTGAAGACCTATATAAACGGTCTGGGCATTGGTCTGATTGGGGACCTGCCTATTTATGTCTCTCTGGATTCTGCGGATGTGTGGAGCGAGCGGAGGGAATTTTTGCTGGACAGCCAGGGAAAGCCCTCAAAGGTAGCGGGAGTGCCTCCGGATTATTTCTCTGAGGACGGACAGCTTTGGGGAAACCCGTTGTATGACTGGGAGACGATGAAGGCGAATGGGTTCGGCTGGTGGATTCGCCGGGTGGAAGGCGCGTCTCAGCTCTTTGATGCCATCCGGATCGACCATTTCCGGGGGTTGGAGAGCTACTGGGCGGTGCCTGCCGGGGCCGAAAGCGCGAAGTCTGGAACCTGGGAGAAGGGCCCTGGCATGGACCTGCTGGGCGTGCTGACAGCCTGGTTCCCGCAAATCACGTACATTGCTGAGGACTTGGGTATTTTAACTGACGGCGTTCATGCTCTGCGGGAGGCGTCGGGACTGCCTGGGATGCGGGTTTTGGAATTCGCTTTTTCCGGCCCGGAGAATGCGTATCTGCCTCATAATTATCCCTCTCGCTGTGTTTGCTACACCGGCACCCATGACAACGACACCGCTGCGGGCTGGTATGCCAATGCGGACAGCAGGGAGAGGGCCTTTGCAGAGAAGTATTTGGGCGTGTCCGGTCAGGAGGCGGTGCGGATGGCGTTGCTGCGATGCGGACAGAGGAGCGTTGCAGAGCTGTTTGTGGCGCAGATGCAGGACTATCTGGGGCTTGGCAGTGAGAGCCGCCTGAATGTGCCGGGAATCGGCCTGGGGAACTGGCGGTGGCGTCTGCTTCCGGGGCAGGCCACGCTGGAGCTGGCGCAGGAAATTCGGGATATGACGGAGATTTATGGGCGGTGTGAGAGCTGCCCAGCGGCTGACGCTGCTTCAGAGGAACATGAGGCGTCTGCGGAAGATAATGCTGAGTAGAGTGTGAAGTGTATTATTGTAGAAGGAAATACAAGTCATACTGCGTGTCTTTTGCGTGCAGGCTGCTCAGGCGCAGGAAAAGGCCTTTGCAGCCTGTACCAAAGAATTCCAATTTTGAAAACCGCTTCCGAATCAGCAGGAGAAAAATAAAAAAAGGGCTTGACTTTTATGATTCTTTTGGTATAATAGCAAATGGTAAAAATGAGGCGCGTTTGTTGTTGATATAGAGCAGAACAGAGGACAAAGCCTTTATAAAAGCGCAGGACGTGAGTCTTGCAAAATGGAGAAGTCGCCTAGTTGGTCGAGGGCGCATGATTGGAAATCATGTAGGCCCCTAAAGGGTCTCGAGGGTTCGAATCCCTCCTTCTCCGCCATAAGAGGACGATTGTTTTGATACAAGGTGTATCGAGATAATCGTCCTTGTTTTGCGTCTGGAAGCTGGGGGAAACAGAGGAAGACCTGCTGCCTGGTGCGGGTGGGCACTCTTGCTTTTTTGGGGCAGAACCAGGGAGAAATGGGGGGAGCGGACTTTTTGGGTTGCGGGGAAAACAAAAATATGGTAAACTGCGTGTATAGAAAACCGATAAAGGAAGGGGATGCTCTATGACGAATCACCAGTTTGCCACTACGATTTTGAAGGCGCTGGACGTTCTGGACTGCTTTGAGACCGGTGAGGAGGAGATGGGCATTTCCGAGATTGCCGGACGGGTGGGCCTTCCGGTCAGCTCAGTCCACCGCCTGATTCAAAGCCTGGAGTTCAAGGGCCTGCTGTTTCAGAACCGGGGGACGAAAAAGTATTATCTGGGAACCAAGTTCTTTTCCTTCGCTGAAAAGAGCGGGCGCTTCCGGCAGTTCCAGAAAATCGCTGTAAAATATGTAGATGAACTGGCCGACTTGACAAAGGAAACCGTGAATCTGGCGACCTCCGGAGGCGATAAAATTACTAATATCTATAAAAAGGACAGCCCCTTCATCCTCCGGCCAAACTTCACCCTTCATACCTCCTATCCCGCTCACTGCACCGGTACGGGCCGGGTCTTCCTCAGCGAGATGTCCGACGCTGCTATCCGGTGGGTCTACGCAAACAACGCGCAGGAAATCACATTATCCCTCCCGGATTTCCTGGACATGCTCCACCGGGTCCGGATTGGCGGCTACGCGCTGGACGACCAGGATTTCAGCCCAGGCCTTCGCTGTGTGGCGGCTCCTGTACGGGCTATCGAAGGGAAGACCGTCTTTGCCCTCAGCGTCTCCGCGCCGGTGAGCCGGATGCCGGATGAGCTGTATGAGCAGACACGGGAGCTGGTGATACAGTACGCCGCCCGCATGTCTGAGGATTTGCAGTCTTATTGAATCCAGGGGCCTGAGAAAGATAACAGCCGGAACTGTTTGACATTCTTCGGGAAAGCGCATATAATATGGGACGGAAATTTGACGGTTGATGGGTAGAGAGCCATTATGGAAGGGGATTTTTATGGGGAAGTTCCAAAAAGTGCTGACGGCTATGGCGGCGGTCCTGCTGCTGACTGCGTCCTGGCCTGTGTGCATTGCGGCGGAAGGAAAAGAGGCGGTTCCGTCTTTGCGGATGGCTGCTTATGACCTCCAAGCGGCGGCATATACGGAACGAACGGTCACCTATGAGGTAGATGGCTATCTTTTTAAGGAACAGGTGCCCGCGGGGAGCACGCCCTCTCAGGTGCCCGCCCTTCCGGAAGGATTCACAGGCTGGGGAGACCAGAATGGAAAGGCCGTAGATCCAGCCCAGACGCAGATTTGGGAGAACACCATCTTCTCGGCATTGCGGAACGGCACATTGATCCTGTCCCCAGAGGGAAGCGCCTCTTCGGACGGAATTTCCAGTCAGGGAAGCGCCGCTTTGGTGAATGCCAGCGGCGTTCACGCCCCCTTTATGGAGGCCGCTGCGGATGGACTGTTTTATCCCTATACCACCGTCACCCGGGCGGAAGCTGCGAAGATCGTCTACAGCTTGTTTGAGACCCCGCCCCAGGAGGCCGCCTCCTATCCCGACCTGCCTGCCGGCGTATGGTACACACAGCCAATGAGCGCACTTGGGGCGATGGGACTGCTTCTTCCGGCGGGCAGCGGCGCGATTCGGCCTGCGGACCCTGTCACCCGGGCGGAGTTCGCCAAGATGCTGAGCTATTTCCTGCCTAAAAGCCAAACGGGGCCGTCCTTTTCCGACGTTCCCGTCCTCCACTGGGCATATGAGTCTATTACTGCTGTGACCGCAAGAGGCGTGTTCAGCGGCTACTCCGACGGGACCTTCCGGCCAGATGGAAAGCTGAGCCGGGCGGAAACTGCGGTGGTGGTTGGGCGTCTTCTTGGCCGCACGGCAGACCTGTCCGCTCTGGCAGCGGCTTCTGAAAATGTGTGCATAATCCCCGATGTCCCAGTGGATTTCTGGGCTTACGGCGCGATCATGGAAGCGGTAGTGCCTCACAGTGGGTCCCAGGCGGCGGGAGGCAGGGAGACTTGGACCCAGACCGGCCCATACCGGACCAGCCTCCCTGACGGCCATCATACCATCAACGGCGGACTGTATCGAGTGGTGGACGGCATGTTCCTCCGCTCCGCCAGCGTGGACGGCTATACATACGACGCCACCGGACGCTATACTACCGGCTCCGCCACCCTGGACAGCCAGTTGAAGGCCATTATCAGCGCCCAGACCAATGATTCCATGACCCGGGATGAGAAGCTCAAGGCCCTGTATGTCTATCTCCGGGACAACTACAAGTATCTCAAGAAGGACTTGGTGGCTAAGGAGGACGTGGGCTGGGAGCCTGCCTACGCGGAAGAGTTCCTGAACACGGCCAGAGGGAACTGCTTCAGCTATTCCGCCGCCTTCTGCCTGCTGGCCCGTCAGATGGGTCTTCCGGCTTACACGGTGGTGGGCAAGCTGGGGACCCGGAACGTCCAGGACCACGGCTGGGTAGAAATCCCTCTGGATGGGAAGACCTATATGTTTGACGTGGAGCTGGAGTGGAGCTACCTTTACAAGCATGGTCAAAGGCGGAACCTGTTCAAAATGGACCCCAATAACGCGCCCTTTGTGTATATCCGATGATTTGAAACGCTGCGGGAGGAGCCGGTTGAGGCCGCGCTTCTCTGCGTTATGAATGTGATTTCCTTTCGGCCTTGTGGTCCAGCGGCGTCCAAACGGCGGCTGTCATACAGAGCGGGCCGGGAGAAAAATGCCGTCCGGAAATGGGGCGGAGAGCAAGCCAACGAGAGGTACCCGGCCGTCAGCCGCCGGGGAGGAGGAGACAACATGAAAAAGAGATGGGCCGCGTTGCTGCTGGCGGCGGCGATGCTGGTAAGTTCCGGATGCAGCGCAGGGGCGGAGGTGCCTCAGACGCCAGTGGAGCGGGGCGGGAAGTTCGTCCGGCAGGAGGAGCGGACAAAGGTGCATTCCCCGGAAGAGGAGGTCCCGCCCGATGAGGATCAGTTGGCCTGGTCGCGGGAGCCGGTGCTGACAGAGGATGAGCTGCCCCGCACCCATGGGGGATTGGAGCTTCCAGTTTACGGCGCGACGGCGTATACTTCCGTAGAACTGCCTCTCTGGGGAGACGTAGAGGACCAGGCAGCGGCAGCAGCGGCTGTGGAGGAATGGCAGAAGAAGCTGGAGGAGGCAGCGGCGGCGGCAGAAGCAGCGGCTGCGGCGGCAGAAGCGGCTCAGGCGGCCGGTGAGAATGGAGAGGCAGCAGACAGCGGCTTTGATATGAGCTTTGCCCTTCTGCCGTCCAGTTCTGCACCGCCGGAAGGAGACGGTGACAGCGGTTCTGCGCCGCCTGTGGATACGCCGCCGGACGCTTCTGGTGAGCCTGCACCGGCGGACCCCTTTCCAGAGGTCCCTACAGAGCCCGTGGAGCCTGCCGCGCCGCCGGAGCAGGGAGAAACCATGCCGCCGGAAACCGTGCCGCCGCCGGAACAGGGAGGGACCGTGCCGCCAGAAACCGTGACACCGCCGGAACAGGGAGGGACTGAACCGCCTGTAAGCACGCAGGAGCCCATCCAAGTGCCCAGTGAAGCGCCGGGGGCCGCTCCTCCTTCGGGTACTGCGGCGCCGGAGACCACAACTCCTTCCGAAACCCCTGTGGGAAACGAGGACCCTGGAGAAGCAGAGCCGGAAGAGCCCAATGCGTCTGATGAGCTGGAGACCGAGCCTACACTGACCGACAACGCCATTGCCCTTCTCCCTCCAGGAACGCCTATGACCGTGCTGCAGGAGGACGAAGGCTGGTGGCAGGTCCGGTGTACGGCGACCTATACCACAGAGGATGGCGGCTCCAAGCGCGGTGAGGTCACTGGCTGGATTGAACATCGTTACTGCATGATTAACCTGCCGGATGTGATCCCGTCGATCATCTATAACGCTACCAACGGCTATTCTTCAGCGTTCGTCTCCTGCGGCGAGGAGCTGGAAGGCATTACCGGCAAGCAGCTTTATACCGGCAAGACCTATAATGAACGCCTCCAGGAGAAGGAATTCATGATGCCGGTGCTGTATTCTATGGCTTATCGCCTGTGCGCGGCTCAGCAGGCGGCTCTGAAAGAGGGAAACTGCCTGGTGCTCTACGAGGGCTATCGTCCTCAGGAAACGCAGATCCAGGTTGCCAACGCTTTGCGGAAGCT
>CAOJHG010000108.1 GCA_948435975.1 uncultured Oscillibacter sp.
ACAGGATTTCATAGATAACATCGGCAGATTCTCTCCATTAAATAAGTGAAAATGAAGGATTATGAAAAAATCTTCCTATATCAGTGAACGAATGTCTGCGGCTGTGCAGCTCCGCGCTGGTTAAAAAGAGCGCTGTTCATCGGGCCGTATCAAGCTCCTCAACAGCCGCTGCTGCCAGCAAAGTGGGCCGCTGATTGATGGTTCCATTATGCAGGAACAGTTTGCTGAAATGTTCAGGGAACTGTTATTTTTCCCGTAGCTGCTTCATTCGCTCGTCTGCCCAAATGACCATGTTCCGACCGTTCTTTTTAGCGTCATACAGCATCGTGTCCGCGATTTTCAAATAAAAGTCGTAGGAGCTGTTCCTTCCAGGAATGACGGTAACGCCTCCGATGCTGACCGTGACCCATGGAGATATGGACGGGGCATGGGGGATGCGGAGGTGTTCGATTGCCTTCCGGATTTTTTTCAAATGATTAAATATCTGCTTCGAGTGATCGCCCATGGAAAGGGCCACAAACTCCTCGCCGCCGTATCGTGCGAGAAAGTCTGTGCTGCGCTGCATATGCGAAGCCACCGTTTGCGCTACGGCGGCAATCACTTTATCTCCAGAGGGATGACCAAACGTGTCGTTATACACCTTGAAATGGTCAATATCAAACATGCAGATTGAAAGGGGGGTGTGCATCCGGACTGCCTCATGCCATTTCGTCATACTGTAACGCTCATATCTGCGCCGGTTCGCAATTCCGGTCAACTGATCAGTCAGGGACTGCCGCTCTGCCTGCCGGCGGTAATGATACAGCTTGATGTGCGTGTTTACCCTCGCCTTTACGATCAAGGGATTAAAGGGCTTTGCAATATAGTCAACTGCTCCCAATATCAGTCCGCGCTGCTCATTTGCTACATCGGAAAGACTGGTAATCAAAATGACGGGGATGCTCTGTGTAATGATTTCCTCCTGCAATTTTTTCAGCAGCGTAAATCCGTCCATTTCGGGCATTACCACATCCAGCAGAATCAGGGAAAAATCCCCGTTGTTTGCTATGCCCAGTCCATCTTCCGCCGTCTGCGCAACAGTGATATCGTATTCGTCCTCTAAAATGGCTTTTAACTGTGTGGCTTGCAAAAGGCTGTCGTCAACAATCAGTATTTTTTCCATATACGCACTCCTTAATTATGTTTACTCAGACGCTCCCCCGGCGATTTCGTGTCTCAGTCAGGATTTTCAAAAAATGGAATAATTCCCCAATTTTTGCGGTCGTAAAGAAATCCCGCATTCGCTGCTTCATTTGCTGTCTATTTGCGCGTGTATTATATACTAATTTGCTTGTTTTGACAACACTTTTTTGCGGCCTCCTGCTTATGGCCTTAGTCTGTCTGCGGCTTCAGAGGGAGAGCGGAATGCCGTTTTATGCTATAACTGCTGGACATTTTTCAACAACAGGAGATACAACTGTAAGCAGAAAAAAGCAAGACGCCCGGCAAATCGCTGGACGCCTCGCTTTTCTGTGCGTATTAGGAAAGAAGAAAGGGGGTTATTTGATGTATTTTCCTACCCGCTGAGCCAGCACCAGAGCCAGCGCCAGCTTGAGAAGATCCGGGATGATGAAGGGAAACACACAGTAGCCCAGCGCCGTCATTACGCCTACCGGGCTGCCTGTCTGGGCATAAAGAATCACATACCAGGCAGTACCGAACGCATAAAGCACCGCGCCGCCGGCAACACAGGCCGCAGTCTTTACGAGCAGGGATTCTCCCAGCTTTGCCGTGATGAGCCAGTAAACCAGGGCCTGGAAGAAAAAGCCCAGGATATAGCCGCCAGTGACGCCCAGCAGAGCCGCCGGTCCTCCGCGGAAGCCGCTGAACACCGGTACGCCAACCGCGCCCAGCAGCAGGTAGACTGTGACGGCATAGGTCCCCCGGCGTCCTCCCAAAACAACCAGGGCGGCGAACACGGCGAAAGTCTGCATTGTAAACTGCACCAGCGGTGCGGGTACAGGAATGGATATCCAGGCGCATACTGCCATCAACACGGCGAAGAGGGCGATGTAAGTCAGGTCCTGGGTCCGCAGACGGGGACGGGATACGGCGGGGGTTTCCATAGTAGACATGTCAAAATTCCTCCTTTTCCAGAACCTATCATAACGCACGCCGTCACGATTGTCAACCATTATTTTAATATGGTTTACAACTGCGGCGGATAAAAACTTGTGAGGCAGAGCTGAGACCAAGAGGGCGGTCATTCCCCCTCGGCCATACGGTATCCTACGCCGACCTCTGTGAAAAGATATTCTGGCTCGGCGGGGTTCTTCTCAATTTTCCGGCGGATATTGGCCATGTTGACCCGAAGGATTTGGTTGCCGCTGCCTGCCCGGGGCCCCCAAAGCTCCTTGATGATGAAATCGTAGGTGAGGACTTTCCCGGCGTGCTTCCCCAGGAGGGCCACAATGCGGAATTCACTGAGGGTCAGTTTCACGTTCTCTCCCCGGACCAGGACTTGATGCTTGTTGTAGTCAATGACCAAATCGCCCACCGTGTAGGTCCCTTTTTGGGCAATCTCGTCGTTGCCGCTGGCGGTGCGGGTGTGACGGATAGCGGTGCGGACCCTTGCCAGAAGCTCGTCCGTACCAAAAGGCTTTGTCAAATAGTCGTCAGCCCCCAGGTCCAGGGCGGTCACCTTGTCCCGTTCATGAGACCGGGCAGAGACCACCACGACCGGCAGGCTGGACCAACTCCGGAGCTGGCGCAGGATATCCAACCCATCCATATCCGGCAGGCCCAAATCCAAGATGACCAGGTCCGGACAGTGGGAGGAAATCATGGAAAGGGCCTCGCTGCCGGTGCGGGCCTGGATTGCCTCATATCCGCTGCCGCTGAGGACGGCGGAAATAAACTGGGCAATGGTTTTTTCATCTTCAATCACCAGGATTTTTTCCCGAATCTGCATAGTCGTCCTCCTCGCTCATGGGCAGACGGAAGGAGAATTCCGCGCCGCCCTCATAATTTTTGGCCTCCATGGTCCCGCCGTGAGCGCGCACGATGGCGGAGCACACGGAGAGGCCCAGGCCCATATTTCTCTTCCCGTCGCCATGAGAAGCGCTGTGGGGCTTTTTGGTCTCGTTGAACAGGCCGGGGAGTTCTTTGGAGGGAATGCCCTTGCCGTCGTCCCGCACAGAGAAACGGGCGAAGGAGTCTTCCTTTTTCAGAGATAACTGAATACAGGTGGTTTCCCCGTGGATTGCGGCGTTTTCCATCAAATTAGACAAAACCTGGTCAATTAGAATCGGGTCCATAGGAACCAGGAACACCTCTTCCGGAACGGCAACGGAAACGGAAATCCGCGGAAAGCGCCTCCGGAATTTTCGCACGACCTCGCCCAGAACCTCTTCAGCGGCTTCGAGTTCCTTGGTAATCTGCGCCTGGGCGTCGCCGATGCGGGTAATGGACAGCAGATTTTCCACGACTCGAATCAGCCACTGCGCCTCCTCCCGGGTGTTTTCCAGCAGTGCCCGCTGCTGCTCCTGAGAGAGACCGGGGTTTTCCAGAATGGCGGAGGTGGAGCCTACAATGGAAGTGAGGGGGGTGCGGATGTCGTGGGACACGGAACGGAGGAGATTGGCCCGCATCTTCACACGCTCATTTTCTGCCAGGAGGTGGGCTTGCTCCTTGGCCTGGGCAGTGAGGGAGCAGGTGATGATAGAGACCATCAAAAGCGTGAAAAAAGTGACGGGATATCCGGGATTTGTCAAATTAAAGGCCCAATAAGGACGGGTGAAAATGAAGTTGACGAAGACCACGCCCAGGACCACGGAGACCAGACCGTAAAAATATCCGGTGGTCAGGCGGGAAATCAGCAGCACCGACAGCACGAAGACGGGAGAGGTAAAGCCTTCCAGTCCGCCCGCCAGGCGGATAAAAAAGCAGAGAGTCACCGTGCAGGCCAGGATGCCGGCGGTCACCAGCAGATCCCGGCGGGAGAAGGGAAACAGGACGGTCAGGGATTTTTTGGTATTCATAGAGCGCACCTCCGAAAGCAGACTGCCTGTGGGGAGGAAATTCTAAGTGGATTATAGCAGAAAAGCGGGAAAAAGAAAAGCCGCCGGCGAAGATACTATTATTATAGCAGATGGGGTGTAAAGGGAGTGTAAAATTTTTGCGTCTGGAGGGCTTTTTGCATAATCTGGGCCGAAGTGCAAAGTCTATTCGAGAACGGCGCTTCTCCCGGAAAGGAGAGCGGACCGGCAGAAGGAAATCCCGAAAGAAGAGACAGGGAAGAAGGGGGAAGACGATCATGTTTGTACGGCGGACAGACTTGGCCCTGGAGGCGCGGGAGCTGTGGCAGGAATCGGCGGAAAAGACATCACGGCTTTTGGGAGTGAAAGCGGCAAAGCAGAAGCAGGAGGGGTATCCGGTGACACGGGTGGACATCCTGGATGAGAGGGGAGAAAAGGCCCTGGGGAAGCCCCGCGGATGCTATCTTACCGTAGACCTCACCGCTTTCTGGCAAAGGAAGGCGGACTTTTTTGAGCGTGCGGTCCGGGCGGTGGGGAGCCAGCTAAAGGCCCTGGTGCCGGAAGAGGGGCCGGTTTTGGTGGCGGCCCTGGGAAACGAGGCCATGACCCCGGACGCTATCGGACCTTTGGCGGCGGACAGCGTGTTAGTGACCCGGCACCTGATTTCCGCTATGCCAAAGCACTTTTCCGGGTTCCGCCCAGTAGCGGTGTTCCGGACCGGCGTGCTGGGGGCTACCGGCGTGGAGTCCGCAGAGGCCGTGCGGGGGCTGGTGGAGCAGGTGAAGCCCGCTGTGGTGATTGCGGTGGATGCGCTGGCCTCCCGGCGGGCGGGGCGGATGTGTACGACGGTGCAGCTCGCTGACACAGGTATCATCCCCGGCTCTGGCGTGGGGAACCACCGTGCGGCGCTGAACCGGGAGACTCTGGGGGTGCCGGTGTTCTCCATTGGAGTGCCGACGGTGGTGGATGCGGCGACCTTGGCGGCGGACTTGCTGGAGGAGGCGGGTATCCCAGAGCTGGACGAGACCCGCCTGCGCCACGGAAAGCAGCCTCTGATGGTGACTACGCAGAATATTGATCAGCAGGTCCGGGATTTGGGAAAGGTGGTGGGCTATGCCATCAATTGGGCCCTCCAGGACTTGGAGATTGAGGAGATGAACGCGCTGCTTTCATGAGGAGAGGCGTGTTAGGATGACGTTAAAAGAACGGCGGTTTCCCTGAGCTTGATTGACAATTTTGACGGTTTGTGCTAAAATATATCTGAAAAGAGCAATAGAAATGAAACGCAAATAAGGCGAATGTTGGATGTTCACAGTTGAATAGATTTTCATGGGGCATCTGCGCCGGGCCGGAAGGATGGTTTGGCGCGGGTGCTGCTTTCTCTTCATGCAAAGGGAAGGCCTGGACGCCGGCCGGTGAAACGGTCTGCGGAGAAGTGAGGAAGATTCGGTATGCAAGAGAGCACACAGGTCCTGCGTCTGGGAATTGACGTGGGGTCTACCACAGTAAAGGCAGTCGTTTTGGACGGAGAAGGAAAGAGGGTGCTGTTTTCTCGTTACCGCAGGCACCACGCGGAACAGAGAAAAGCCGTGGGGCAGCTTCTGGCAGAGGCGCTGGAGCAATTTCCCCCTGGTCAGAGGTTCCGGGCGGCGGTATGCGGTTCCGGAGGCGATGGGGGCCCGGTACATACAGGAAGTGGTGGCGAATGCGGCGGCGGTGCGGGCCCTCTATCCCCGGACGCGGACGGCGGTGGAACTGGGCGGACAGGACGCGAAGCTGATTTTCTTCTATTATGACCAGGGGACGGACCAACTTCTGGCCTCTGATATGCGGATGAACGGAAGCTGCGCTGGAGGGACCGGGGCCTTTTTGGATGAGATCGCCTCCCTGCTGAAAGTGCCGCCGGAGGAACTGGAAGGCCTGGCCGCCCGGGGAACGACGGTTCACGACATCTCTGGCCGCTGCGGTGTGTTTGCCAAGACGGACATTCAATCCGTGCTGAACTCCGGCGGGCGGCGGGAGGATATCGCCCTTTCCGCCTTTCACGCCATTGTCAAGCAGACGGTGGGCGGGCTGGCCCAGGGCCTGGAGCTGAAACCGCCAGTCATCTTTGAGGGCGGACCGCTGACCTTTGACCCCACTCTGGTTCAAGCCTTTGCCCAGCGCCTGGGACTGGAGGAAGCAGACGTCATCCGCCCGGAGCACCCGGAGACGCTGGTTGCCAGGGGCGCGGCGCTGGCGCTGGAGGAGCTGTTTCCCCAGGACAAGACGGCAATTTCTCTTAAAGCGGCGATTCGGGCGCTGGAGTCGTTTCAGGAAGAGCGCCGCGAGAGCGTGCCTGCGCCGCCCTATTTCGAGACGGCCGAAGCACAGGAGGAATGGCAGAAGCGTCATGCTCTGCGGGAGACTGCGCCGCCGTCTCTGGGGCCGGGGGAGGTGCTGCGGGCCTATCTGGGCATCGACGCGGGAAGCACAACCTCGAAAATCGCGCTGCTGGATGAGAACGAGGAGGTGGTGGACCGCTTTTACGCCCCCAATCATGGAGACCCGCTGGCCGTTGTGCGGGAGGGCCTTTTGACGCTCCGGAAGCGCTGGACGGCGAACGGCGGGAGGCTGGAGATTCTGGGCGCGGGGGCTACGGGCTACGGCGGGGAGATGATTGCCAAGGGCTTCGGCGCGGACCTCCATACCGTAGAAACCGTCTCCCATGCGGCGGCGGCTGGCAAGTACGTCCCGGACGCCAGCTTTGTATTGGACATCGGCGGGCAGGACATGAAGGCCATCTGGATGAAGGAAGGCGTGGTGACGGACATCATGCTGAACGAGGCGTGTTCCTCCGGCTGTGGGTCCTTCTTGGAGAACTTTGCCGCCTCTCTGGGCATTCCGGTGGAGGAGATTGGACAGGCGGCGTTCCGGTCTCGTCAGCCTGCCGCCCTGGGGAGCCGGTGTACCGTATTTATGAACAGCACCATCATTACAGAGCAGAAGAACGGACGGAAGGCAGACGACATTATGGCGGGGCTGTGCCGGTCCATTATTGAGAACGTGTTTACAAAAGTGGTGCGCATTTCCGGCCCTGACG
>CAOJHG010000109.1 GCA_948435975.1 uncultured Oscillibacter sp.
GAGGAGGTGATGGCTGAGGCAGAGTTCCCCCGTAGAGTTCCGGTCTCGCCGTAGCCTGAGATCACTGCCGCACCGTCCAGAGATGAAAGCTGCCCCCCTCCGCTGAGGGACACGCCAGAGGAGGCCATAACTGTTCCCCGCCCGCCGCCGTTAATATCGAAGCGCATACTGGTAACAGATTTCTTGTATGTACTGCTGTAAAAAATCGTCCGGCAGGCCTCTCCAGTGAAAACCTTCGTGCCGCTGCTGCCTACTATGGTCACTTTCGACACGTTGCCTACCGGGGTGTACTCTGATACGTAGGCGTCCCGCACGGTGCCAACAGAATAGCCCTTCTGGTCCAGAATCCAGCTCAGCTCCGCCGCAGTGTAGGTCACAGAATAGCTGTAATTTGGGATGTAGGTCTGAGCTTCATAGGGATCGATCTTCCCCTTCAAATACCCGGTCTCCGTTCCCCAGACGTTGGCCCCATCCTCTGTGGCTCCGCCGTCAAAGGCATGGTAGACTGCGTCCTGCACCAAAGTCCCCTGGTAGTAAATGCAGAGCCCAGCCGTGTTCTCTACCGCCTGGTCGCTGGTATCGGTGGGCACCGCAGAACCACTCCCCCGGCCATAATAAATCTGGCAGTCCGAAGTGGCGCACACATCAAAGCCCTGGGTGCTCAAATGCTTGATATGGCCGCAGACAAAGGTTCTGGCGCAGACAGCCTGAGCCTCCAGAGCCGCAAGGGGCCAGTCTCCTCCCATCTCATAAGGGACCACGCCCTTTACATAATCCTCCAGGTCCAGCACGTTGATGACCTTCAAATTCCCGCCGGTGACTCTGGGATACTCGAAGCCGCCTGCGTATTTATACCCCCGGAACCATGTGACCGCTTCCCGTCCCCAGCCGTCTGGAAGAACACCCAAAGCCAAATCTCCGCCGCAGTCAAACTCAAAGAGAATATCTGTCGTCTTTGTCTTTGTCACAATCACGCCGGTGGAGGACGACTGCACCGCACGACCGCCCAATCCCGCGCCCTCTGCCTCGCTTCGGGAGCTGTAACAGCCTACGCGGACCACATAGGTTTGGTCAATCCAGGCAGGCCAGCCTCCCCTAGACGCAGCGGCGGAGGCGGCTTCCTCGAAAGAGCGGTAGCCCTCCAACTGTACATGCCAGGACCCCATAGCCCGATAGCCTCCAGCAGGCACCGTGGAGGAATACGCGCCGCTGCCGTCCATATAAATAGTACCAGCGGCGGTCATAGAAATCGTGGTCTCATCCGTCCAGCCCAGGGAAATAAAGCTGCGGTTTTCGTCATAGTACCCCCACTCATAGCCTTCCCCCACCGCATTTTGCAGGTTGGCGGAGAACATGGCTGCGGAGTCATAGCGAAGACCCACCTTTACCACATGATTGGTCACAGCAGAGACAGGAACTGCCCCTAGTGTAAAAAATGTTACAACGAGAAACGCCGTCAGCAGCAGTTTTTTCATGGAACCTCCCAATGATACCCGTCTTGACGCTGTGGGAAAATCATGCTACTATACTACAGCAGACATTTGTCCGCAGGTCAAGAACATTTTCGCTCTTACCAAACAATCCTATTATAATACAGACCATTCCCATATTACAAGTAAAATCGACGGAAAACTAGCTCGTTTTTCCGCAACAACACAGCAGGAGGAACATATTATGAAACAGTACAAAGTCGGCGTCATCGGCGGCACCGGTATGGTAGGCCAGCGGTTCGTTACTCTGATGGAAAATCATCCCTGGTTCCATCTTACCGCCATCGCTGCCAGTGGACGCAGCGCGGGAAAAACCTATGAAGAGGCCGTATCCAGCCGCTGGGCCATGGCCACCCCTATTCCCGAGGAATCCAAAAAACTGGTTATTCTGGATGCCGGGGCGGATGCGGAGAAGCTGGCCGGAATGGTGGACTTCTGCTTCTGCGCTGTGGATATGAAGAAGGATGAGATCCGGGCCTTAGAGGAGCGTTACGCCAAACTGGAATGCCCCATCATCTCCAACAATTCCGCCAACCGCTGGACTCCCGACGTGCCTATGGTGGTGCCTGAGATCAACGCAGGCCATCTGGAGATCATTGAGGCTCAGCGCAAACGTCTGGGGACCAAGCGGGGCTTTATCGCTGTGAAATCCAACTGCTCCATCCAAAGCTATGTTCCCGCCCTCCATCCCCTCCTGAAATACGGCCTGGAGAAAGTGGCGGTCTGCACCTATCAGGCAATCTCCGGCGCTGGCAAGACCTTTGAGCGCTGGCCGGAGATGATTGATAACTGTATCCCCTATATCGGCGGCGAGGAGGAAAAGAGCGAACAGGAGCCTCTCAAGGTCTGGGGCGCCATTCAGGGCGGGGAGATTGTTCCTGCCACGGCCCCTGCTATTACTGCCCAGTGCCTGCGGGTCCCTGTCAGCGACGGACACATGGCCGCCTGCTTTATGAAGTTCGCTGAGGGTAAGGCCCCTTCCATGGAACAGATCAAGGCGGACTGGGCGGCGTTCAAAGGTCCTGCCCAGGAACTGAGCCTTCCCTCCGCTCCTAAGCAGTTCCTCCACTATTTCGAGGAGGCCGACCGCCCACAGACCAAGCTGGACCGGAACTTGGAAAGCGGTATGGCTATCTCGATTGGACGCCTGCGGCCAGACAGCCAGTATGATTACAAATTCGTGGGCCTCAGCCACAACACCCTTCGGGGCGCGGCTGGCGGAGGTGTGCTTTTGGCTGAGCTGCTGTGCGCTAAGGGGTACATCTAACTGCCCCGCTTCATCCCCTAGGCCCACCGGCTTTTATACTACAGAGGCGGCTAGCTGCAAAGGGCGGCAGGCCGTTTCTCTTATTCAAATTTCCTAATTCACTTCTATGTTTCTAACTGCCTGTCAGACGGTTGGAGTGCAGGAAAATTCCGCTCCGCCGGGGACGCAAAAGCGAATTGGGCAATCTAAAACAAGGAGGTCTTACTGTGAAGGATATTCTCTTTACTGGCTGTGCAACTGCAATTATTACACCATTCCGCAATGGCTCTGTGGACATGGATACCCTGAGGCGCTTCCTGGACTTTCAGCTAGAAAACGGCGCAGATGCTATTGTTGTCTGCGGCACTACCGGAGAATCTTCCGCCATGAGCTATCAGGAGCGAGTAGAGGCCATTTCCTGCTGTGTAGAGCATGTAGGCGGTCGGACGCCAGTCATCGCCGGGACCGGTTCCAATTCCACCTCTAACGCCGTCACTCTCTCCCAGGATGCGGAACGCTGCGGCGTGGACGGTCTGTTGGTGGTAACGCCGTACTACAACAAGGCCACACAGGAGGGGCTGGTCCGACACTACCGCACCATTGCAGACGCAGTATCCCGGCCCATCATCCTCTATAATGTTCCCTCCCGAACCGGAGTCTCGATTGCTCCAGAGACCTATGCCCGGCTGGCGGAGCACCCGAACATCGTGGGTGTAAAGGAGGCTTCTGGCAGTTTAGGGAATGTTCAGCGTACCCGCGCCCTCTGTCCGGAGGATTTTACGATTTGGTCCGGCAATGATGATGAGACCGTACCCATCTGTGCTTTAGGCGGAAAGGGGGTCATTTCAGTAGCCGCCAATATCCTCCCGGCGGAAATGCACCGGCTGACCCAGCTCTGCTTAAAAAATGACTTCGCCGCCGCTGGGAAGCTTCAAGTACAGTTGAAGGATTTTTGCGACGCTATATTCTGCGAGGTCAATCCCATTCCGGTCAAGACAGCCCTCAACCTTTTGGGCTGGCAGGTCGGAGAACTGCGGCTTCCTCTTTGTCCTCCCAGCGAAGCGCATTTCGAGTACATCCGGCAAATTCTGAAACAATACAGCTTACCAGTTCGACGCTGAAAAAGCCGGACGGGGGTGGATTTCCATTCCCGTCCGGCTCTTTTTATCTTCCAGAGGTTTCCTGCCAGCACTCCTCTAGCTGGTCTTTGTGACGCTGTAGATTTTCAGTAAGGGATACGCCATTATCATAGTTGAAGAAAAACATGTCGTCTCCTGGCGCAGTGCTGACCAGGAGGGTCCCGGCGTCCAAATAGCCATGAACTTCCCGCAAGAACGCCCCAATCTTCTCCACGTCAAATCCAACCAGCGCATACATGCTCCCGTCTACAGAAAACTCCACCTGACCGCCTTGGTAAGAAATCGCGTTTCCTTCCCCGTCCAGGGAAAAGAGATCATAGGAATAGGTAGCGACCCCCTGCTGCATATAGGGTCGGTAGCGAAGCAGATAGTCCTTCCCTTCCACCTGGCAGGCATAGATAGAATTCTCCCCAGCGTGAGAGGTCCCAGCCTCATCCTGCCACAGAACGCCGCCATTCTGATCCAGGATGCGCAGCTCATAGCACTCCGCCGCCGCGCCGGTGAGACCGGAAAACCACACAGTTGTCAACTCCACTGTTTCTGCCACGCCGTCATGATTGAAATCGTAATTCCCTGGCAAACTCTCTTTTGTAATCTCCCAAGAACGACCGGTAAGCGTTCCGTCCTCCAGACTGACGATACAATTATATGTATGCTGAGGATGGCCGTCTCCATAGCCTACCGTCAAATCCATGCTATGGTCCGTCCGCCATACGCCCCAGTCCTCCGGAAGAAATTCGTACTCTGGAATCGGATCGCCGTTCGGGAGGGCAAAATCCCAATCCGTCCAGTTCTCCGTCTCCAGGAATCTTACAGCATTCCAGGTCCGCGCTGAATAGGCCAGGGCCACATAAGCGCCGTCCGGGCTCCAGAGCGCCGACTGGCTCAGCCAGCCCTGGTCCTGCCATAAAATTTCGCCGCTTTCCCGGTCCACGATTTGCAGGAATTCCGGTGGCTGGATTCCGCTGATATACTGGCCGCTGGCACCCTCAGCACGAACCTCGAAGCGTCCGTCTGGGGATATAGCTTCCCCCTCCACCTGAGCAATGGGGGCAGCGTCCAGCATAGCTTTGTCGTCATCCGGTTCCTCTATGGCTTCCATCCCGCCGGTCTCCGCCGACGCTCCGCAACCCGACAGCAGCAGGCAGAAACACAGCAGCAGCGCACCTCTTACTCTTTTCATGGCTCCCTCTCTTTCTCTTTCCATATTCTATCCAGGGTCCCATATTTTTTCAATTACAATTTGGTAACAATCTAAACAGGGATATAGGAACCTCCGCTCTATAATTGCACAAAATATTATTTTTGTTTAATAATATACAGAGAGAATAGAGGAAGACCGCTCTAACAGCCTTCCTCTTACTCTTTTCATTATTTCTACTTCGTATAAGCCCGGTGAAAAACCTTCTTGCCTTTTTTGATAATCACGCCGTCTCCTGCAAAGTCCTCTTGGCCCAGGGTCTCAGCGGCATCAGACACTTTCCGGTCATTCACGCTCACACCGCCCTGCTGGACCAAGCGGCGGGCCTCGCCATTCGACGCGCACAGACCACAGGCTACCAACAAGCTCAGCACGCCGATCTTTCCATCTTCGAACTTCGCCGCCGGGAGCTCTGTTGCAGGCATGTTCACAACAGAACCGCCGCCGGTGAAGAGCCCCTTCGCGGTCTCCTGCGCCTTTGCAGCCTCTTCCTCACCGTGGACCAGCTTTGTCAGCTCATAGGCCAGGATCTCTTTCGCCTTGTTCAACTGGCTTCCTTCCCAGCCGTCCATTGCGTCAATCTCCTCCAGGGGCAGGAACGTCAGCATCCGAATGCACTTCAAAACATCCGCGTCCTCCACGTTTCTCCAATACTGGTAGAAATCATAAGGCGTGGTCTTGTTCGGGTCCAGCCACACCGCGCCCGCCTGAGTCTTGCCCATCTTCTTTCCCTCACTGGTCAGCAGAAGCGTGATGGTCATGGCGTGGGCATCCTTTCCCAGCTTCCGGCGAATCAATTCGGTTCCTCCCAGCATATTGCTCCACTGGTCGTTGCCGCCGCACTGCATATTACAGCCCACCGTCTGGAACATGTGGTAGAAATCGTAGGACTGCATAATCATATAGTTGAACTCCAGAAAGCTCAGGCCCTTCTCCATCCGCTGCTTGTAGCACTCCGCCCGCAGCATGTTGTTCACAGAGAAGCACGCGCCCACATCCCGCAGAAGCTCCACATAGTTCAGCCCTAAAAGCCAGTCCGCATTGTTCAGCATCAGCGCCTTTCCCTCGCTGAAATCAATGAACTTCTCCATCTGCTTCTTGAAACAGCCGGCGTTGTGCTGGATGGTCTCCGGGGTCAGCATTTGGCGCATGTCGCTCCGGCCGGAGGGGTCTCCCACCATAGTCGTACCGCCGCCGATCAGGGCGATAGGACGGTTGCCCGCCATTTGCAGACGCTTCATCAAACACAGTGCCATAAAGTGTCCTACGTGAAGGCTGTCAGCGGTGCAGTCAAAGCCAATGTAGAAGGTGGCCCTGCCATTGTTCACCAGCTCCCGAATCTGCTCCTCGTCAGTGACCTGTGCAATGAGGCCGCGGGCTTTCAGTTCTTCATAAATCTGCATGTTTTACTGCGCTCCTTTTATCTTATTCGCTGGATACTCCCCTGGGCGGAGAAAGAAAAAACGCCTCCTATCCCGTTGGGGGACAGAGGGCGAAAAATCGCGGTACCACCTCTGGTTCACGCCGTCCTCGCGGGCGGACGCCTCATGCCGTGCCATCACACGACTGCGCAGTAACGGGCGCTCCCGGTACACGCCTACTGGGGAGGGGGCAAGCTCCCGTTCGGGCGACGGCTCCAAGGCGTATTCACCGTCCGCCCCTCTCCCCCTTCCACCAACCGGGGGTTCTCTTAGCAGCGGCAGCGACGGCTACTGGTCCTCTTCTTCGCTGTAACTACTGGCATTCTAGCAGACAAGCGAAGATTTGTCAACCAAAATCATGACAGGTTCCGCCGCCCAGACCCAGGCTAATCACAGATGGTCTTTAGGTCTCTATAAAATGTCTCACAAAGGCTTCTTCGTTAAAATTTTTGAGCTTGGATTTTTACTTCAAATACCCAAAATAAAAGGGCCGCCCGGTTTTTGGACGGCCCTGTTTCTTTTATCTGCCGCAGGCGCAGCAGCACTCGTCGTAGTTCTCCGGGATACGCAC
>CAOJHG010000110.1 GCA_948435975.1 uncultured Oscillibacter sp.
GGAATCCCGGTAATTCAGGCTTATCATTGATTCACCTTCCCTTCTGCGGCGGAAGCGCCGCAACTGTATTAACTGTACTAATGAAACTAACACAGTTTTCCGCCGTTGTCAAGAGGGTTTTCTCTTTTTTCTCCGGGGCCGGCAAAAAAAGCCGGACAAAAAGAGACACCCCAGAGCCGCCGCCCCAGGGTTCCCCTTCCTTCTTCACTTCTGATAATCAAACTCAAACCCGTCAATGGAAACCGTATCCCCGTCCTGGATACCCATATCTTCCAGGCGTTGGAACAGCCCTGAATCCCGCAGCATCCGGTCGAACCACATCCGGCTTTCATAGTCGCTGAAATTCACATTTGCCATCAGCCGCTGAATCCAGGGTCCCTCGATCATCCAGACGCCGTCCTCATGCTGGATGTCCAGCGGTGAGGAGGAATCAATCTTCGGCGTCCTTGGCACGTACTCCGGCTCATACACCGCCACCGGGGGCAGGGCCGCCAGCCGTTCCGCCACCTGATTCACCAGTTCCCGTGTTCCCTGGTGCGCCGCCGCCGAAACCGGAATCAGCGGACAGCCCAGCGCCTCCACATGGGTCCGCAGCTTCTCCAGGTTTTCCGGGTCCTCCATCACATCCGTCTTGTTCGCCGCCACAATCTGGGGACGCTCTGCCAGTTCCGGACTATAGCGTTTCAGCTCCTCGTTGATGGCGTCAAAGTCCGCAACGGGGTCCCGGCCCTCGCTGCCCGAAACGTCCACCACATGCACCAGCAGACGGCACCGGTCCACATGGCGCAGGAAATCATGTCCCAGTCCCGCACCCTCGCTGGCGCCCTCGATGATGCCCGGAATATCTGCCAGGACAAAGCTGACGCCCTCATCCACCCAGACCACGCCCAGGTTAGGGAACAGCGTGGTAAAGTGGTAGTTGGCGATTTTGGGCTGCGCTTTTGTGACCACTGACAGCAGGGTGGATTTCCCCACGTTCGGAAACCCCACCAGTCCCACATCCGCCAAGAGCTTCAGCTCCAGGATCACGTCGCGGCTCTCTCCAGGCAGGCCCGCCTTGGCGAACCGGGGCACCTGCCGGGTTGGGGTGGCAAAATGACTGTTCCCCCAGCCGCCCCGCCCGCCGCGGCAAAGGGTGAAGGGCTGACTGCCGCTCATATCCTGCATGATCTCGTTGGTCTCCGCGTCCCGGACCAAGGTGCCCCGGGGAACCTTGATAATCAAATCCGCGCCGTCTTTCCCGAATTTGCGCTTCCCCTGGCCGTCCATGCCGTTGGGGGCCGTATACTAGAGCTTATATCGAAAATCCATCAGGGTAGACATGTTGTCATCCACCACCAGGATAATAGAGCCGCCCCGTCCGCCGTCTCCGCCATCGGGACCGCCTGCCGCCACGTATTTTTCACGGTGAAAGGACACCACGCCATTGCCGCCGTTCCCAGCCCGGACGGTGATGCGCACTTTATCCACAAAGCCTGATGCCATAAGCTCCCCTTTCTGTTCTCAATGATTATGCCACTCAGTAAACGTCAAATCCTCGTCCAAGATGTCGTAAGCCCCGCAGAGCAGCGCCTCCCCAAAGCCGTCGGAGCACTGGAAGGCGATTTCTCCGTTCTTCAGGCTTAAATGCTCCGGCTGAATGGACTTCAGCAGCGCGTCCCAATTCAGAGACGGGAAATTTCTGCGCAGTATGGCTTCCACGTCCGGCTTATCCAGGCTGCCGTCATTGGGCGTGTCATGATAGGCCGTTTCCAGACTGCTCATTTCATCCCAGTGCGGCGCATAGATATCTTCATTCGGGTCCGCCGGAAGATATTCCTCACGGGTAAGGCCGTCAATCTCCCAGTAAGGGTAAGCGCAGGCTTCCATATCCTCAAAGGTCTGTATCAAAAAGCAGTCGTTAACCTGTTTCCGGTTCCGATGGATTTTCTCCTCAAATGCGTTGAAATATTCCGTCAGGCAGGCGGAAAGCGCCTCGTCCGTGCAGTCCGGCCCCAGACGGCTTGTGACGAACCCCCAGTGCCGCAGACTCTCCGGCTCATCGTAAATGTGGATCAATCCGGCCTCATAGCGCCCCATATAGCCCATATCGAAACTGCCGGAGATTTCGACAGTCTCGCCTCGAATCTGAATATCAACCATGGCGCCTTTTCCCTTTCCCAAAGTGAAAAGAGACCCGGAACTCCTCCGGGCCTCTTGTTAGGACTCACTCTGCCTCGTAGACAGAAACCTGCTTCCGGTCTTTGCCCAGGTGCTCAAAGCGGACTGTGCCGCTGGCGGTGGCAAAGAGGGTATCGTCGCTGCCGCGTCCCACGTTCACACCGGGGTGAATATGGGTTCCGCGCTGGCGTACAAGGATATTGCCGGCCTTCACAAACTGGCCGTCGGCACGCTTGGGACCCAGGCGCTTGGCCTTGGAATCGCGGCCGTTCTTGGTGGAGCCGCCGCCCTTCTTATGAGCGAAAAACTGCAAACCAATATGAATCATAATTTCAGACCATCCTTTCTGTAAAGTAGCAGGGGCGGGCCAATCAGCAGGCCTCCGCCTCCAGGACCTCAATATTTTCTGGATATTCCTCGTGAAGCATGGTAAAATAGAGCATCAGACCCGTCAGCAGAGACTGACAGGTATTCTCCGCCGCAGGACCCAGGCCCCCCGGCAGACGCATGGAAATCTGCGCCCGCTCCTCTTCCACCTTCACTGACGCCGCCAAGCCCAGTACATCGTTTACCGTGGCCTCCACCAATGTGACAGCCGCCCCGATGGACGCGCAGAGAAGGTCTTCCCCTTCATCCGCCCAGCCGCTGTGGCCGATGGCGTCAAACCCGGTGATCCGGCCATTCTCCGTGTGAAACGTGACGCTGGTCATGCTCAGACGGAAATTCTGCCGATCTCAACCTTGGTGTAGGGCTGACGGTGGCCCTGACGCTTCCGGTAGCCCTTCTTCGGGTTATACTTAAAGATGCGGATCTTCTTGCCCTTGCCATTCTTGACGATTTTGGCCTCCACAGAAGCACCTGCCACAGTGGGCGCGCCAAAGGTAGCCTTCTCTCCGTCGATGACAGCCAGGACCTGGTCAAAGGTTACGGTGTCCCCAGCTTCCTGGTCCAGCTTCTCGATGAAGACCACGTCGCCCTCGGCCACCTTGTACTGCTTTCCGCCGGTCACAATAATTGCGTTCATTTTCGTTTCAACTCCTTCATTACGGGCTCGCTCTCGGGGGCGGTCCACTTCCGGACGCTTTCTGACCCATTCAAAGCGGCTCTCCTAGTATAACAGCGATTTCCCCCATTGTCAACGGCTTCCGGAGGGTTTTCTCACATTTTTTATCCCTTTTACCCTATGATGCCATTCGGCGCGAAAAATGCAATATATGGAGATTACAATGGAAAAATACAACCTTGAATTGGACTACTATGGCTTACTTAATTTGCACAAAGCACTACTGGAAGCAAAATTTCATACCATGCCAGATAATAAAATGATTTCGGGAAGTCCCCTTATAGCAAATATATACATTCAAATCAGGGACTTATTGTTAGAGAGTGATAAAGGGAGTGAATGGAGAGATTGGTTTCAGCTAAGCAACAGACCGGACCGTAGAAATCAGGCCGTTATTTTGATGAAGGAATGCAGGGGCTGGAGTAAAGCAGACGCTGACAAAAAGCGTGAAATTGCCAGCAGCTATTTAGCTCCATTTCTTTTTGATGAGGATGCGTTAATGAGTATCATAGCGGAAGTTGATATTTTATTCGATAACGATTTTGAGTGAAATCCGCGGCGTTGACAATCCAGGGCGGGAATGCTATATTGTGCTTTATAAATTTGCGGCTGACCATGGGTGGAAAAAGTTGGAAAGGACAGGGTAAAACGGTATGTCAACCAAATATGTATTTATCACTGGCGGCGTGGTGTCTGGTCTGGGGAAGGGCATCTGCGCGGCGTCCCTGGGGCGGCTCCTGAAGCAGCGGGGCGTTCGGGTGCGGAACCAGAAATTCGACCCCTACATCAATGTAGACCCCGGTACCATGAGCCCCTATCAGCATGGGGAAGTTTTTGTCACCGACGACGGCGCAGAAACCGACCTGGACCTGGGGCACTATGAGCGCTTTGTGGACGAGGACCTCTCCGGCAGCAGCTCTATCTCCTCCGGCAAAATTTATTGGTCCGTGCTGAACCGGGAACGTCATGGGGATTACCTGGGGGCCACCGTCCAGATCATCCCCCACATCACTGATGAGATCAAGCGCCGGGTCTACGCCATGGCCAGCGAGGATGTGGACGTGGTCATCAGTGAAATTGGCGGCACGGTGGGCGACATCGAATCTCAGCCCTTCCTGGAGGCCATCCGTCAGATTCGGGCAGAGCGGCCTCAAGGGGATGTGCTCTTTATCCATGTGCCCTTAATCGTTCAGATTCCCGGCTCTGGAGAGCTGAAATCCAAGCCGACTCAACATTCGGTCAAGGAACTGCTTTCCCTGGGCATCCAGCCGGATATTTTGGTCTGCCGGTGCGATACGCCCATTGATGCAGACGTCCGCCGCAAAATCTCCCTGTTCTGTAATGTAGAGCCGGACTGCGTGATTCAGAACGCCACCGCTGAAACACTTTATGAGGTTCCTCTCCTGATGGCGGCGGAGGGATTGGATGAGGCGGTCTGCCGGAAGCTGGGTTTGATTACGCATCAGCCGGACCTGCGGGAGTGGACGGCCATGGTCAAGCGGGAAAAGGCGGCCGGCAAGAAGGTGGAAATCGCTCTGGTGGGCAAATATGTCCAATTGCACGACGCCTATCTTTCCGTAGTGGAGTCCCTGAACCACGCAGGCACTGCCAACGACGCCATTGCAGTCATCCGCTGGGTGGACGCCGGAGAACTGACGGCTCAGAACGCGGCGGAACGGTTGGCGGGCTGTTCCGGCGTCCTGGTTCCCGGCGGCTTTGGAGACCGGGGCACGGAGGGCATGATTAACGCGGTACAATATGCGCGGGAGAATCAGATCCCATACTTTGGCATTTGCTTGGGAATGCAGATGGCAGTGGTGGAGTTCGCCCGGCATGTGCTGGGGTATGGGGACGCGAATTCCTCGGAGTTTTCGGAGACGACAGAACATCCTGTAATCGGCCTGATGCCGGACCAGGCGCATATTACGGATAAGGGGGGCACCATGCGTCTGGGCCGGTATCCATGCGTCCTGAAGGATGGAAGCCGCAGCCGGGAACTCTATGGCAGGACGGAGATTTTCGAGCGCCACCGGCACCGTTTTGAGTTCAACAACGCATACCGCGCCGAGGCTGAGGCTGAGGGGCTGGTCCTGGCAGGGCTTTCCCCGGATGGAAGCCTGGTGGAGATTGTGGAAATCCCGGAACATCCGTGGTTCGTAGGCGTACAGTTCCACCCGGAATTCAAGAGCCGCCCCGACCGGCCTCACCCCCTTTTCTATGGTTTTATCAAGGCGGCTTTGGACTGCGGGACTTCTGCCGGCCTGTGAGAAATGTCCGAAAATTCCTTTTATCCCGCAAAAATTCGAAGGAGTGACGCTATGAACCATTTTGACAACATTTCCGCCGCGCTGGAGGCCCAAAATCTGGACGCCGTCCTATTGACCAGCGCTGCTAACCGATTCTACGCTTCCGGCTTCTTTATCCCTGGAGAGGATGCCGTTGTGCTTGTCACCCGTCAGAGCGGCGCCTGCTTCTTCACCGACGCCCGTTACACTGAAGCTGCCGCCCGCAGTCTCACCGGCGCTCAACTGCTGGAGCTTACCCCGAAGAAGAGCCTGTCCGTCCATCTCTCGGAACAAATTTTCCTCAAAGGCATCCGCCGCTTGGGGTTCGAGGATGCGGCCCTCACTGTCCGTAACTATGAGCGCTATCAAAAGCTCCTCACGGACAACAAGCACGCCTGTGAGCTGGTCCCGGCCTCCAGTCTCATGCTGGACCTTCGGAAAACCAAGGACCCGGAGGAGCTCTCCGCCATGGAAGGAGCGCAGCGCATTTCGGAAAGGGCACTGGAGGACATCTTAAAGGAGATTCGTCCTGGCGTCACGGAAAAGGAAATTGCCGCCCGCCTTCAGTACCTGATGCTTCACTACGGCGCGTCCGATATGTCCTTCGACCCCATCGTTGTCTCCGGCGCAAACGGAAGTCTCCCGCATGGCGTACCGTCTGAGAAGCAGATTCAGGCCGGAGAGTTCGTGACTATGGATTTTGGCTGCGTTTATAAGGGCTACTGCTCCGACATGACCCGGACCGTGGCGGTTGGACACGTCTCCAGCGAAATGTGGCACGTCTATCAGACTGTCTTGGAAGCCCAGGCCGCTGGTATTGCCGCCGCAAGGGCCGGGGTAAGCGGGAAGACCGTGGACGCCGCCGCTCGGGAGGTCATTGCCGCCGCAGGCTTCGGACCTTATTTTACGCACAGCTTTGGGCATGGCGTCGGCGTGGAGATTCACGAGGCCCCCAACGCCTCTTCCCGCAGCGAAGCTCCCCTGCCCGCCGGAGCTGTTATCTCCGCAGAGCCGGGCATTTACCTTCCCAGACGGCTTGGCGTGCGCATTGAGGATGTAATCGTGCTGACCGAAGACGGCTCCCGCAATCTCACCCGTGCGCCAAAGGAGCTTTTGATTCTCTAGCAAATGAAAAGCGGGAGGTTCTGCCTGGGCCTCCCGCTTTTGAAAAACACTTTCCGATTCTTGCAAAATCCCCTTGATTTTTCCTTTGGGGTATTGTATAATAGTCCACGTTCAGCAGGCCCATGGCTTCGATAGAAACACGCAGGGTTAGTTCATCGGTAGAACTTCTGGTTCCCAACCAGACGAGGCGGGTTCGATTCCCGTACCCTGCTCCAGCTCAGAAATTCCCCTTACCGCTACGCTTCCCTCCCTTCGGTCGGAAAGCTTCGCAGGACGGGGAATTTCTTCGCTTTCGGACACGATTCGCTTCGCTGGATTCGTGTCCGATGGGGGGCCGTTTCTGCTGGTCCTTGTCCGTCGGGGCGCAGCTTGACTCCACCCCCTTTTCTTTTTGGGGAAT
>CAOJHG010000111.1 GCA_948435975.1 uncultured Oscillibacter sp.
TGGTGAAGCCGGAAATCCGCTCCAGCATCTCGGTCTGACTGCGCTTGATGAGCTTGATTTCCTCGGTTTCCTTGTCGATGGCGGCGTGTTTCTGGGCAAGGGCTTCCTCTTTTTTTTCCACGCCTTCGATTTTGCGGTCCAGGTTCTCCTCCTTCTGCTGGAGGCGGTTCTCCTGCCGCTGAAGGTCTGCTCGGCGCTCCTTGACTTCCTTTTCGTACTCGCTGCGGTTCTTTAAAATCTCTTCCTTGGCTTCCAGAAGGGCCTCGCGCTTTTTGGATTCTGCGCTTTTGATGGCCTCGTTGACGATGCGCTTTCCCTCTTCCTCGGCGCTTGAGATTTCCTTCTCTGAGACGTTTTTCCGATAGCGAATACCAAGCGGGAAGCAGGCCGCGCCGCCAATCACCGCTCCAATGAGGAGGGCGATGACGATTTGAATCACGGTTTTTCCTCCATTCGGTTTGGTATGTTCTCGCTGACTGCGTTTTTGCTGGGGTGGGATATGCGGCAGAAAACAACCGGAAGGCCCCCTTCGCCCTCCAATAGTAGTCCTCTCTTAGTTTAATCTTTTACTGGAGCGCTGTCAAGACAAAACGTCTTCCGGTTCAGAAAATATGAGACAAATATTTATCAGGAGGTCTTTATCGAGAAAGAGGGTGGGAATTCAAGTGTCGATATAGGCGGCGGCAGCGTAGCCCACCTGACCGCCGTAGTGGACCACATACCAGCCCTGCCATTCGCCGTAGATGGTCAGGGAGGCCCCATTCGGCAGGTTTGCAATAATCCGGCCAGTGGGAGAGGGGTAGCTTCGGAGGTTCAGGGTGCCGTAGCTGACGCGGACCGTGCCGCCAACAGGGTCCATGGGGTAGATGAAAGGCAGGCCGAAGAACTCCGTCAGGGCCCGGGCGAGCTGCTGCGCGATGTCATCCCAGTGCCCCTCCAGCCATATGGCGTCCTCATAGTTGTCGTGGTACCCGATTTCCACCAGGACCGCCGGAGCGTTTGACTGCCGGACTTCTCCCAGCGTGGTGGTGGAGCGGGTGGTGACCTTGTCGGGAAGGGGATAAATTTTCCGTAGCTCCTGGGCAATGAGCTCTGCCGCCAACTGGCCCTGGGAGCTGCCAGGGTAGTAAAAGGCGATAATGCCCCGGGCTTCCCCATAGTGCCCCTCCGGCGCGGCGTTGGAATGAAGCGCGAGGTAAAAATCGTAGTTCCCCTGATTGGCTTCCCGGACTGAGGAACCGGCGGTCATTTCAGGACGGTTGCGCTTATATTGGATGCCATTTGAGAGCAGGTAGGGAACCAGAGCATCCGCCAGCAGGTTCATGTTGTACTCTTCTGAGCCGCTGCCGGTGACATAGGCGTTCCAGTCCTGTGTTGAGGGGCTGAGGTAGATGATAGGCATGGCAATTCCTCCTTCTATATTGAATACTATGGCAATCTTCCCGGATGTGTGATACACTGAGAGGGAAAAACGCCGATGGAGGTCCTTCCTATGAAAGCAGAACGTCCCTATCCGAATGTCACCGTCACCCCTAAAGCCGCATCCGCCATTCTTCATGGACATCCCTGGGTCTATGACGCGGAGATTTTGTCTTCCTCCGGGGAGCTGGAAAGCGGGGGACTGACGGACGTGCTGGATAAAAAGGGCCGGTATCTGGGCACCGGTTTTTTCTCTGAGCCGTCAAAAATCCGCGTCCGGCTCCTCTCCCGCAACGCCAACGACCGCTTTGACGCCCCCTTCTGGGAGAGGAAGCTGCGCTGGGCCTGGGACTACCGGAAGACCGTCATGGACCCGCAGGACCTGGACGCCTGCCGGATTGTCTTCGGTGAGGCGGACGCCTTTCCTGGTTTGACAGTGGACAAGTTTCATGATCTCCTCAGCGTTCAGGTGCTCTCCGCCGGGATGGAGCGGGTGAAAGGGGACCTCCTGCCCGCCCTGGTCCGTATTCTCCGGGAGGATGGGCAGGTGATCCGGGGCGTTTACGAGCGAAATGAGGCTGCTCTTCGGGACAAAGAGGGCCTTCCGAAGTACAAGGGCTGGTTCCCGCTTCCAGGCGAGGCCCTGCCGGAGACGCCGCTGACGGAGATTGTGGAAAACGGCGTCAGGTATCTGGTAGATGTGGAAAATGGGCAGAAGACGGGCTTTTTCCTGGACCAGAAATACAACCGGCGGGCGGCGGCGCGTCTGGCAAAGGGGCGGACAGTTCTGGACTGCTTTACCCACACCGGTTCCTTTGCCCTGAATGCGGCTCTGGGAGGCGCGGTCCATGTTACCGCTGTGGATGTATCTGCCTCTGCTGTGGAGATGGCACGGGCGAACGCGGCGCGGAATGGATTGGAGAACGTGGTGGAATGTGTGGAGGCTAATGTATTTGAGTTGCTTCCGTCTCTGGAGAAGCAGCCGCGGAAGTATGATTTCATTATTCTGGACCCGCCAGCCTTCACCAAATCACGGAAGACCGCCGCCAACGCCATGACGGGCTATAAGGAGATCAACTGCCGGGCCATGAAGCTGCTGCCCCGGGGCGGATATCTGGCCACCTGTTCCTGCTCCCACTTTGCGGAGGAAGAGCGGTTCCTTGCCATGCTCCGCGCCGCCGCTCAGGATGCCGGAGTGCGCCTGCGGCAGATCGAGGCCCGCCAGCAGAGCTGCGACCACCCTATCCTTTGGGGGGTGGAGGAGACAAACTATCTGAAATTCTACTTGTTCCAAGTGGTTTGACAGGATATTCTTATTAGAAGAAAAAGGGGGGATGGAAGGTGAAACGCTGCATTGTCGTGACCGGTATGGCCTGATAAAAAATCGAAATGGAGGATTAAAATGGCTGTATCGGATATGAAAATCTATCCTCGGACAGGAGACAAAGAGACCGTTTACTTAAAAAGTGTTATAACAGATCCTGGTATATCAATCGGCGATTTTACGATGTACAATGACTTTGTGAGGGACCCGCGGGATTTCCAGCGGAACAACGTGCTGTATCATTACCCCGTCAATCATGACAGGCTGATAATTGGAAAATTCTGCTCCATTGCCTGCGGCGCGAAGTTTTTGTTTAACAGCGCCAACCATACGCTGACATCCTTATCGACGTATCCCTTTCCCATTTTTTATGAGGATTGGGGTTTGGATGCCAAGGATGTGGCAGAGGCATGGGACAACAAAGGGGATATCGTCATTGGAAACGATGTCTGGATTGGCTATGAAGCGGTCATTATGGCTGGCGTGACCATTGGCGATGGCGCGGTGATTGGTACGCGGGCAGTGGTGACAAAAGATGTGCCGCCATACACAATCGTTGGCGGCGTCCCGGCGAAAACGATTGGCAGGCGGTTTTCCAGCGAGACGATTTCTGCGCTGCTGGAGCTGAAATGGTGGGATTGGCCGGCGGAAAGAATTGCGCGGAATATTGAGGCAATCAAATCAGGAGAGGCTGGCAGGCTGAGATAGCCGGATTACGAGGAATGTGCGGCGGAGGGAAAGAAAATCTTCGACCGCAGGCTGTGCAGGTCTCCCGTGGCCCGGAGAAACCAGAGCGTGCAGACCATGTCGGCGGTGAAGAACAGGAGGAAGGCGTAGCTTAGCCAGTTTGGGAGCCCGCCCGCCAGCGCCGCCGTCAAGGGCTGTATGAACTGTACCGCCGCCGCCACCAGCACGCCCCAGGCCAGTGAAAACGGCAGGCAGACCCGTCCCGCCAGATTTCCAGGGACCTGTGAGTAATCCCAGAACCGCACGCCTAAAAACCGCTCTCCGGCCCAGTGGTACGCGAATTCCACCGCCGTAGCCGCCGCCCCGCCCCAGATGACCAGAAGCTGCCATTCCATCTCCGGCAGAGCCAGCACCGCCAGCATTCCCAACCCATACACTGGGCAGAGCGGCAGCACCAGGAAGCACCGTCTCCGCTGGTCCTCAGCTCTGGACACTGCGGCAAAGGCCCGTTCCAAGAGCCAGCCGAGAAAACTGTAGACCCAAAAGCACCAAAGGCATTCTGCCATATCCTCATCACCCCGCCTCAGTATTTCCTGCTGGCAGGCAGATATCCTCCTGTTGCGCCGCCAGTTTTTTCATGGTATACTTGTAGAAATCCGGGGCGTTTTTCTGTGCGCCCTCAAAATAGAGAGAATGCAGCAGGAGGATACGATTTTATGGATACGATGGATACTTGGGAGAGCTTAAAGAAAGAATGCCTTGCCTGTGAGGGCTGTGCACTGGCGGAGACCCGTCATAATGTGGTCTTCGGCGACGGCGCGGAGAACGCGGAGATCCTTTTCATCGGCGAGGGTCCCGGCCAAAACGAGGACGAGCAGGGAAAGCCCTTTGTGGGACGGGCGGGGAAGCTGCTGGACGACATGATGGAAATGGTGGGCCTGGACCGGACGAAGGTGTATATCGCAAACATCGTCAAGTGCCGTCCCCCCAAGAACCGAGACCCCCTCAATGTGGAACAGGACGCCTGTATCGGCTGGCTCCGGCGGCAGACGGCGCTGCTGAAACCAAAAATCATCGTCTGCCTGGGCCGCATCGCCGCAAAGGCCATCATTAAGAACGATTACCGCATCACCCAGGAGCATGGCCAGTGGTTCGAGCGGAACGGCATACAAATGACCGCCATCTACCACCCTGCGGCGCTTCTGCGTGATGTAAGCAAACGGCCGGATACCTTCGAGGACATGAAGGCGATCCAAGCCATGGCCCGGGAGATTTGCGAGCATACCGAGGTTTGAGAGGAAAAGAGTCCGCTGGGAGGCGTTTCAACCGGTGCCTCCCGGCGCTTTTTCTTGACAAACTTCTTTGAAACGGGTAGTATATGGAATAGAAAATTACGTTTCAAGGCTGCGGAAAAGCGGTCTTGCAGGGAGGCGACGGCAGTGGAAGCGCATTGGGAAATACCGGAGGACATCGAGGCTTCCCTGGAAAGAGAACTGGAAAAGCAGGCGGCACAAGCGGTCACGGGTATCCCGCCTCTGGTAAAAGCGGTTCAGCCGAAGAAGGAAGAGAAACCGAAAGAAGCAGCGCCGCTGAAGCTGAAAGAGGAAAAGACGTCCCCCAGTTTCGTCCTGGTGCGGATGCAGGATACCCGGCCCCGGCACCTGGACGGAGGAAGGACCGTCCTGCGTCCAAGTCTGCCCTTTGACGAAAATACCCGCCTGGCCAGTTGCTTTTTGGATCTGTACATTGGGGCCCGCTATGCGCCGTCTCCTTCCCGGGCGGGCTGCGTGTGTCATGCCACGGTGCTGGCGGGGACGGTGAACCTGATGGCGGAAGGCCAGACGCTTCAACTGCTGGAACGGGACGCCCTTCGTTTTGCGGCTGACCAGCCGTATTTTTTCGAGAACATGTCCAACAGCACTGGGCGGCTGCTGCTGGAGTACCAGTATTTGAAGGGATTTTAGGCGGAGACGGACAGCAGGGAGCAGGAAAACCGGAAGCGTCTGCTGGATACGCTCTGCCGGATGATATTTCCTGGTACAGTCAGCCGGAACGAAACGCCGTCACTTTTGCTGTACCAAAACTTTCCAGCTTGAAAAAGATTAAAACGTTAAACGGTCCTGTCTGCTTAAAATAGACAGGACCGTTTTATACTGGGATATTTTCAAGAAACGCCGGACTGTGGATAAGGTTTCAGAGAATAAGCAGGGCATTCTTTAAGGAGGATTTATTATAAGGAACCGCCCTTTAACTGGAACCTTCCTACAAGCCCTTTCATAAGCTGCGACTGGCTGGACAGCTCTTCACTTGCCGCCGCGCTTTCCTCTGCGGTTGCCGAGTTTGTCTGTACAACACTGGAAATCTGGTCAATCCCCACAATGATTTGAGAGATGGAATCCGCCTGATCGCTGCTGGCCTCCGAGATTTGTCCAATAATGTCTGTCATTTCATTTACATCATTGACTGCCTGAATTAAAGATTGAGCCGTATCGTCCGCAATCTGCGTTCCGTTTTCGACTGCCTTCAAGGAATTTTCAATCAGGGCTGAGATGTTTTCGGAAGCCTCTGTGCTTTTGTTAGCCAGATTACGGACTTCGTCGGCGACTACGGCAAACCCTTTTCCGGCAGCTCCTGCGCGGGCGGCTTCTACGGCGGCGTTCAGAGCGAGGATATTGGTCTGGAAAGCAATGTCTTCAATGATTTTCATGATTTTTCCGATTTCACTGGAACAGTTGCTGATATCGCCCATTGCCTGTATCATCTGCTGCATTTTTTCTTTGCTCAGATTCATCTTGGTGCTGACACTGCCTGCCGCAGCGCTGGCCTGCCGCGCATTTTCCGCGTTCTGATTTACCTTGCTGGAAATTTCATTGATGGTGGCGGCGAGCTCCTGTACAGAGCTTGCCTGCTCGGTTGCTCCCTGGGCAAGAGCCTGGGCGCCGTTTGACACCTGGTCCGCTCCGCTGGCCACTTGAGAAGAGCTCTGGCTGATTTGCAGCATCGTGTCGTTGAGCCTCCCTGCAATGCCCCGGAAAGAAACAAGCAGGGGATAGAAGCCGCCTGTATATTCCTGTTCGCAGGTTGAATCCACTGTAAAATCCCCCTCGGCCATCCTGGCAAGGAAGTTGTTTTCATCATCAATGATAACCTGGAGCTTATGAATCAATCTGTTTACCTGGGCAGAGAGAACACCCAGCTCATCCTTGGATGTATAGGAAATCTTTACATCCAAATCTCCCTCCGCCATTTTTATAGCGGCATTCTCGATTTCGGAAATAGGTATCTTGATTAAGCGTATGATTACAAATGAAAAGAAAACGCCCACAAGGATGATGGCAGTCACAATCGCCAGCATCAGGAGAGTGGCGGTTCTGTAAAGGGAAGCGCTCTCCTCCACCGCACCGTCGCTGCCCGCCATGTTATAGGCAATGATATCGTTAAAGGCGGTGTATAAAGAATTATAAAGATCTACGCATTCGCCTTCCAGGATTGCGCGGGCGTCGTCAATACGGCCCTGTCTGGCCAACGCCATCATTCGTTCATCCGCCTGGCTGTACTGAATCCAGACGTTCATGGCGTTGTCATAGAAGCCGC
>CAOJHG010000112.1 GCA_948435975.1 uncultured Oscillibacter sp.
TCCTCCACCAGGTCGTCATCCCACAGGATGTAATAGGCCACCTTTACCAGCCTGGAATAATTGGCGGTATAGATTGGGTCGAACCAAGCATCCAAATCGTTCACGAGCATTCCCTCCTCTCCTGAAATTTGATGATACGCAGTATGTCATTCCTCCGGCCGTTCTCCACAGGTCCGGAGGATTTTTTCGGCCCAGGCAATATAGGCTTCGGACCGGCCCTCCAGCTGCATCAGAATAGTTTCCAGTCTGGAGCGGTCTGCCGGCTCCCGCATCAGCGCGTCGTAGCTGACCTGAAACTCCTCTACCAGGGCGTCCAGTACCTTGACGCTCACGCCCTTTTCTCCCCGTTCAATCCGGGAGACAAATGCGGGGCTGATGTTGATCTTTTCAGCCAATTGCGCCTGCGTCATTCCGGCGTTTTTTCGAAGACGCTGAATGTTCCTCCCTACCAGCACCGCCCGCGGATCCTTTTTCATGCCTCCACTCCTTTTTCCCTATGGTTAAATTATATTGTCCATAAGTAGAAATGGAAACAGCCCAATGGGTTCAAAAATATTTACCAGTGGTAAATATCAACGTATTATATCACAAAAAACACCGTAGTTCCAGGCGTTTGAGATGATTTTTCTTAATATTGGAAAATCCTGTTACATTTTACACGTTCAAACAAATAGAAAGTCGTAGGAAGGTATTTCGTCTTTTGCCGGGGCTTTTTCTCCACCGCCGGGTAGTCCGGCGGCATACCGCCCCGTAATTTGACGGTGGCGCTCAGGTATCCGCCTTTTTTCGACAATTTTATACAATCCTGAGGTATACCTCGTGGCGGCTCAGACAGGCTTCCGGCAGAATTTTAACAGAATTCTGTGATAGGGAGGTTCTTTCTATGTTACGCCAACAATATAAATGTCTTCTCCGCCGCTTTCTCTCAGGGGAAATACGGAAGTACCGCCTACAATGCGAATGGACGCAGGAGCAGATTTCGGAGCACCTGTGCATGGCGCCCCGGTCTTATGCATATCTGGAACACGGCATATGTGGCTGTTCCGGTCTGACGGTGGTGCTTTTTCTGCTGCTGTTGAAAGATGAGGAGGTCCTTCAGCTGCTGCAAAGCGCCAGAAAAGAGCTGAAGGAGGCAGAGAATCATGACGCAGCATGAACTGGATTCCACAGAAATCTATGATCTACTATACCAGCTGGGGCTTGCCGCGACAACCACAGCCTTTTTTCACCTGGCCTACACGGTTCGGCTGGCGGCCTGCCAGTCCCAGCGGCTGCTTGCCCCGGCGTGGCTGTATCCGGAAACGGCTCGGCATTACCGGACGAATCCAAAAACCATAGAGTGGAATATCCGGTATCTCAGTGTAGAAGCCTGGAAAAAGGCGCCGGAGCGGCTGTCTCAAATGGCGGGTGTCACGCTGTGCGGCGCGCCGCCGCCTGCCCGCTTCCTGTCCATCCTGGCGGAAAGCTTGAAAGGCGGTCACGTCGCATAGCGGTCGTTTGGCTGGTATGGTGGCATTAAGGGGTTCTTGATAGCATGTCTCGGGCAAGACAAGTGGAATAAATTCAAAAGAGCAGATGCATATGTTGCATCTGCTCTTATTTCGAAAAACAGCGGGCCGGACTCGCACAGGGAATATCGGTTCTGCCGGGGAATACCTATTCATACTTAAAAGCGGCAGGGCATAGGCTTTATGGGAGGTATGGTTGATGAAAGATTCATATTGGACATTAATTGAGATACAAAAAAGTTCCTCCGTATCCTATACTGGTACTAGCGATATTATTCAGCAAGCCGTCACCGCTTGGCTCTCGATACAACTCAGCACCCCCTACAAATGATGCCTGCGCCGAACTTTCGGTGCAGGCATTTAAAATAAACTCTTGTACTGCAACGGCTCCTATGCCGTTGTAGTGCCGGGCAGTTATGCCTTCAGGGAGGTGTAACAAGATTCTATGCGCGATCTATGTACGCTTGAGTAAAGAGGATGAAGACAAGCATCAAACTGAGTCTGAAAGCATCCAAAATCAGAAGTCCTTGTTGACTGCCTACGCCGTGGACCACGGCTGGGATATCTATTCCGTCTACTGCGACGAGGACTACTCCGGCGCAGACCGCCTCCGCCCGGACTTTAACCGGATGCTTTCCGCGGCAAAGCGGAAGGAGTTCCAAATCATTCTCTGCAAATCCCAGTCCCGTTTTACCCGGGATATGGAGCTGGTGGAAAAGTACATTCACGGCCTGTTTCCCATCTGGGGCATCCGCTTCATCGCCGTGGCGGACAACGCCGACACAGAGGTCAAGGGCAACAAAAAGGCCCGCCAGATCAATGGTCTGGTGAACGAGTGGTACTTGGAGGACCTCTCTGAAAACGTCCGCATGGTCTTCGACCTGAAACGCCGGGAGGGACAGTATATCGGTGGATTTCCCATCTACGGCTATAAAAAGGACCCTGCCAACAAAAATCACATCATCATTGACCCTGAGGCCGCCGAGGTGGTTCGTCAAATCTTCCGATGGTCCTTGGAGGGTCATGGCAAACAAAACATCGCCCATATGCTCAACGAAAGCGGCGTCCCAAGCCCATCCCGTTACAAGGCCGATCACGGCTGGACCTGCAAAACCCCCGCAAAAAACGGCTATGCCCTCTGGAACAAGACCACCATCTGGCGTATCCTTCACAATGAGATGTACACCGGCACGATGATTCAAGGCCGCCGAAAAAAAGCCAGTTACAAGTCCAAGGTACTCATCGCCCTCCCCGAAGACCAGTGGTATCGGGTCGAGGGCACTCATGAACCCATCATTGACCAAAAAACCTTTATCGCTGTCCAACAAAGCCTGTCTCTCCGCACGAAAACCGACGGCAGGGGAGAGGTCCATCTGTTATCCGGACTGGTAAAGTGCATGGACTGCGGTAGCACCATGAGCAAAGTCACCGACTGCCGCCAAGGCCGTCCCCGGGTTTCCTACCTCCGCTGTAAGCTCTACGCCGAAAGCGGCAAGGCAAGACTCTGCACGCGTCATTCTATCCGCCTCGATAAGCTGGAGGAGCTGGTGTCGGATCGCATCCGTTACTACGTTCAGGCCTATTACAAGTTAGATCCCCAGGACCTTCATCCCAAACGCGACACCCGCCGGGAGGCCTTGGAACAGGAGTATAAGACTCTGACCGCCCAACTGGAAAAGCGCAGTTTAACCCTGAAAACCCTCTACTTAGATAAAGTCTCCGGTCTTCTTACCGACGGCCAGTTCGCCGCCCTGAACCAGTCCTTTCTGGAAGAAGAAACCCGCCTGGAACAACGCCTCGAAAAAGTTGAAAACGGCTTGTCGGACTACGAAAAGCCCCAACAGCCAGCAGACCTGATAAAACGGGCCAAAGAGCTCCTGAAGCTGGAAACCGTTCCCCGAGAGCTGATAGTTGCGCTAATTGAAAAAATCGAAATCGGCGAACGCAACCCCAACACCGGCGAGCAGCAAATCCGCGTAACCTGGAAGTTCTAACTTCTACCGTACCGTCGGCGAAACGCTCCGCTGTCGCCTGTCCTTCATTGCAGGCCAACAACCGCGCTCCGCGCGGATTACGGAGGAGGAGAGCGCGGGGCTCTGCCCCTGCACCCCGCCACCTTTTGAAAAAGGTGGACGAAAACTTTATCTGCGTCCTACCGTTACTCACATCCACGCCATCGAACCCAAATACCCCGCCGCCGTTGACCGCTGCATTGACTTGGGCCGATTCTACGACCTCACCGCCGCCAAATCCGCCGCAGAAGAGGTCAAAGCCCATACCAAAGCCTATAAAGCTGCCTACATACGAGCTTACCACAGCCTTAAAGCCGCCCGCCAGATTGAACTGGACGCGGTAGCCTCCGCTGGGCACGCCTTCGATCACCAGCGCTTAGACCGCCGGGTCAAGGGGATCATCGCTCGGGAGCTCCGAAGCAGGGGGGATCAGCGGGGCCGCACCCTCCGCCGTTTTCTGGGCAGTATTACCCATAAAGGCTACGTCTGGCGCTTCGACAGTGTGGATATCCTGTGCCCGAAGGTTTATGAATTCTCCGACACCTGGGAATTGGCGGGCCCGGCTCTGGCCAGGCTCCACGCGGCGGCGGTGGAACGGGATTGGGACACCATTGCCTGTCTTTCGCCGGAAGACCCGGAGCGCATAGAGCATTTGTTGATTCCTGGCTTGGGGCTGGCGTTCATCACCTCTTGCCCTGGAATGGACTACGGAAAAAAGCCCTACCGCCGTCTGCGTTTGGACGCTATGGCGGAGACGGAAGGACGCTCCCGCCTCCGTTTTCAGACCCGTATGGTGGCCTTGCTTCGAGAGGAGGCGGTGGATGCGCTCAAAGAGGCCAAGCGGAACCACGACGCCCTGGAGGCGGTCTACAACCCCTATGTGGATTTTGATGGCGTCCGCGCCCTGGCGGCCTTGGAGGCAGGACGGCTCCTGAGTTACCTCCACTGAGGGACAGACCGCGGTAGCTTTTGTGGACTGAGTATATGGCTGCTGGATAAGATATTCCGTTCGCGTCGAAATAGAAGTAGGGGAAACAGAGTTTTCTCTGCTTCTATTTTAATAAATATATTATAAAGTATTTATAATATTAATTATAAAAGTATATAAATAATGAAATGAAAGAAAAAATAATATTTAGCGTAAGTTGGAAGGGGGCCTAAACCCATAGGAGTCTGAAAAGAAATGTCTAATATTATAGATGAATTAATAAAGTTATATTGTATTTAGCAGCCATAGAAAACAACGAAATGAATAGGAAAATCCTAAATTCCATACCATTCTATACCAAATGAAGGGTTGGATTACGCTACCAATGAGGACCTCCTGGCTCCTTATAGATATCATAATGACACTCTACCGGATCCCGGCATTGACACCGGCAGGAATTTAAGCTAAAATAAGGCCAACAAAACAGCAGGGGAGCTTGCGCAGCAGGCTGAGAGGAAGGTAGCCCTTCGACCCTAGAACCTGACGCGGATAATGCCGCCGGAGGAAGCCGCTGAACACTATGCTTTTCAGGGGACACCGGCTGTCCCCTGCTTTTTTTGTGCTTCTGAGAGAGAAAGGATGTGAGGCGGCACCGCGGTTGGACCGCGGCGGGCTGAGGGGGAGCGCCCTGGGCCTTGCAGAACAGCGATGGGAAGCCGTGTTCCGGCGTGAGAGGAGGCCAGTAAGCCTCGACCGATCATTTCCCAACAGGCGGTCTGCCTGTCCACTACCGGGGAAAGCGACGCTGTAAGAGGCTGTTTTCTCTTGAATACAAAGGAGCTGCGATGTTTGAAGAAATTTTTGAAAATGTTCGGAAAAGTGTCCCCCTGATTCACAGCATTACGAATTACGTCACAGTCAACGACTGCGCCAATATGCTCTTGGCCTGCGGCGCTTCCCCCATTATGGCGGACGAATTGGAAGACGCGCTGGAGATTACGGCGATCTGCGGAGGCCTGAACCTCAACCTGGGTACTTTGAATCGCCGGACCATCCCGGCCATGTTCGCGGCGGGGAAGCGGGCCGGCGAATTGGGGCATCCTGTGATTCTGGATCCGGTGGGGGCCGGAGCCTCGGCCCTGCGGACGGACACGGCGCTCCGGCTTTTGCAGGAGGTGAAGTGCACCGTCATCCGGGGGAACATCTCGGAAATCAAAACCTTAGCCCTTGGCAGCGGTACTACCCGTGGTGTGGACGCCGACACGGCGGACCGGGTTACTGGGGAGGTCCCGGCTTTCGTCAGGGACTTGGCCCGGCGCACCGGCGCAATAATTGCGGTTACCGGCGCCGTCGACCTTGTGACGGACGGGGAACGGGCTTTTTACATCTATAACGGCAGCCCCATGATGAGCACGGTTACCGGCACCGGCTGCCAGCTCTCCGCCCTGACGGCGGCGTTTGTGGCCGCGAATCCGCAGCAGCCTTTGGAGGCGAGCGCTGCTGCCGTGTGTGCCATGGGACTGTGCGGAGAGATTGCCCACAGCCGTCTTACCGCACAGGATGGCAACGCCTCCTATTGCCGGTACATCATCGACGCCATGTATCGCCTGACCCCGGCGGCGCTGGAGAAAGGGGCTCGCTATGAAGTGCGATAGGCGGTATATGCGCCTCTACGCGGTCACCGACCGGGCTTGGACCGGGGAGCGAACCTTATACCAGCAGGTGGAAGCCGCACTGAAGGGCGGCGTGACCTGCGTTCAGCTTCGGGAAAAGGACCTGGACGAGGCGGCGTTTTTCCAGGAGGCGACGGATCTCTGTGCCCTGTGCCACCGGTATGGGATTCCCTTCATCGTCAACGATAATGTGGACATTGCCCTTGCCTGTGGCGCGGATGGGGTTCATGTGGGTCAGGAGGATATGGAGGCCGGTCAGGTTCGCCGCCGGGTGGGAGAGGGGATGCTTTTAGGCGTTTCCGTTCACACGGTGGAAGAGGCGCGCCGGGCCCTTCGGGACGGCGCGGATTATCTGGGCCTGGGAGCGGTCTTTCCCACCAGCACCAAAACCGACGCGGACCGGATGCCCATGGAGACACTCCGGGCCATTTGCGCGGCCGTTGATGTGCCCGTTGTAGCCATCGGCGGCATCCATTGGAATAACATGCTTCAGCTGTCCGGCAGCGGTGTGGACGGCGTGGCGCTGGTGTCCGCCATTTTCTCCATGCCGGATATCGAGGCGGCCTGCCGGGAGCTGCGGGAACTGGCGGAAGCTATGGCGGGTGTTTGACGCCTCGCGATTTGACGGCGGATGCGGAGGCTGCCCCCTTTTGGCGGCGTGATGTGCGCTTTGGGAGTGGCTTCCGGCTTGCCGGAAAGGACCGAGCTTTGCGAAAAAAACCGTCTTCCCCACGGAGTGCGAGGGGAAGACGGTTTTTCTAAAAAGAGGGGCGGTGCGTCTCTTTTTCCATCAGTCGAGCTCTACGACATCCAGTACCGCCCGTTCTACGCAAAGCGCGCCGGGGGCGTCCAGCACCAGAGACAGTTCCGCCTCACTGCCGCCGCATGCGC
>CAOJHG010000113.1 GCA_948435975.1 uncultured Oscillibacter sp.
CGTTGTGGGTGGCCACGATGTCGCCGGTGGAGGCGCACTGCTTGCTCAGCTCCTCCACACAAATAGCTGCCGCCAGGGGGTCTGCGCCTGCGCCGCCGTATTCCTTCGGGACGCACATACCCATAACGCCCAGGTCGAACAGCTTCTCGATGTTCTCCCGGGGATATTCGCTCTTCGCGTCCGTCTCGGCGGCAATGGGCTTCACTTCCGTCTCAGTGAAATCGGCCATCATCTTCTGGATCAACAGGTGCTCGCGGCTCAAATTGAAATCCATAAACTCTTCTCTCCTTATTATGTAAATTCTGGGGGATACAAAGAAAATCAAATTTCCGTCATGCGGAATCGTTTTCCGAAAAGAAACGGAAATAAGAACTTACAGACATGCCGTTGAATTGTTTGGCTTGCCTGCTGCTGGTTTATTGGGTTAGAAGGTCAATATAAGCAGAGCATCAACAGGAAAGCAGGCCGCTCAGGTATCAGCCCCTGTCAAAAGAAACAGGATAAGGGGCCGATACCTGTAAGCTGACCCATACCAGTCAAAAATCTATTATGAGGGAGTCTGAAGGACCCCATCCCTCTAGCATAAATCATATAGGAAGGGAGTCTCTTTACGCCTCCGCAGCAAGCGTCTTATTCTATGCCTGCGATGTCCTTGGCTAGCTGCTTCTTGCCCTGGATGTCACCCTGGCGGGCAATCATGATACGCTGTGCCTGGGGAGAGCCTGCACCGTGCATGGACTCCGTACGGTAACCCACGGCCGCAGCGCCCAAGCACATGTTCTCCAGGAAACGCATGACGCGCTGGCGGGCCTCTGTGGAAACGCCCTCCTTCGCCTTGAAGAACTTGTTGCAGATATCGCCGATGGTCTCGCCGTTCCGTCCAACCACCGTATCGCTGTTAAAGTCCTTCTGAGAGGGCATCGTGACCATCAAGCCGCCTGCTACGTCTTCGGCAAGGCGTACAATCTCATAGGGGAAGCGCGTAACATTCTGCTTGCACACATTGGCCAGCAGCAGGTCGATCTGGTAGTTGCCCGCCTTGGTCTTGAAGCCCTGGGAGGAGCAGGCGATGCCGCAGCAGTAGAGGGTTTCGTTCAGGTGGGTCATCTCGATGAGCTTATCCTTGACGGCGCTGGCTTTTTCCACGCCGTTGTACTCGGCGGCGAGAGCCGTGGCTCCGATGACCACGTCGCCCACGCCCACCTTGCACCCGCCGTAGCTCTGGCGGTGGTAGCCCGCGAAGCGCTCCACGATCATCCCGGCGAACTCATACTCGCCGTTGAGGAAAATGTACTCGTTGGGGATGAACACGTGGTCCAGCACCACCAGGGCCTCCTGGCCGCCGAACTTGGCGTTGCCCACGTCGATGGAGGCGTCCTCTTCCGTCTTCCGGGTATCGCAGGACTGGCGGCCATAAATCATGTACATGCCCTCAGCGTCGGTAGGGCAGGCAAAGCTGACGGCCCAATCCTTGTCGGCCTCGCCCATGGAGATGGTAGGCATGAAGATGTGCCAATGGGAGTTGATAGAGCCGGTCTGGTGGCATTTCGCACCGCAAACCACGATGCCATCCTCCCGGCGCTCCACAACGTGAACGAACATATCCGGGTCCGCCTGGTCGTGGGGAGCCTTGGAGCGGTCGCCCTTGGGGTCGGTCATGGCGCCGTCCACGGTCAGGTCGTTGTCCTGGACCATGGTGAGGAATTTCTTGAAGTTCTCGTGATAGTGGGTGCCATGGGCCTCGTCCACTTCAAAGGTAGTAGAGAAGACGGCGTTAAAGCTGTCCATACCCACGCAGCGCTGGAAGCAGGAAGCCGTCTTCTGGCCCAGCAGACGCTGCATCTTGACCTTGTTAACGAGGTCCTCAGTGGACTGGTGCAGATTGGTGAAGCGGTTGATGGTGTGACCGGTCAGGCTGGATTTGACAGTCATAAGCTCGGCATACTGGGGGTCCTGCGCCAGAGCGTAGGTCATCGCCACGCAGTTGATGGAGGGACGGATCATGGGGTGATCCACCCAGTTCTCGATTTTCTCGCCGAACATGTATACGCGGGTGTTCAGCTTCCGCAGGCTCTCGATGTACTCCTGTGGGGTCTTCAATGCCATTTTGAATTTCCTCCTCAGCGTCTCTTTATAAAAATAGGGATGCACAAAACGAAGTGGGGCAGGGCCCCGGCGCTGTAATCAGACTAACACAGCAGCGCCGTTTTGGATAGGGAGAATGATTTCTATTTTTGATAGGACCTCCCTGTTCCGGCGGAAAGTTACTGTTTTTTGAAATCGGCGGGGCGCTTTTCCAGGAAGGCGGTCATACCCTCCTTCTGGTCGGGAGCGGCATAGCAGAGGGCGAACATCTCGTTTTCCAGGGCAATGGCGCTCTCAATGTCCATCTGCATCCCCTGGTCGATGCAGACCTTGGAGTATTTGACAGCCACAGGGGAGTTTTTCAGGAAGGAGCGGGCCATTTCCTTTGCGCCATCCAGCAGGTCTTCGGGGGCGTAGACCTCGTTGACGAGACCAATCCGCTTGGCCTCGGCGGCGTCGATATGCTTGCCAGAGAAAATAAGCTCCTTTGCCTTGCCGGGACCGACGCGGCGGGGAAGGCGCTGGGTGCCGGAGAAGCCGGGGGTGATGCCCAGACCCACCTCAGGCTGGCCGAACTTCGCGCCGCCCTTGCCCTCAGCGTTGGGACCGGCGGCCAGGATGATATCACAGCTCATGGCCAGCTCACAGCCGCCGCCCAGGGCGAAGCCGTTGACTGCGGCGATGGTGGGAATCTCCAGCTTTTCGATGCGGCGGAAGAGGGCGCTGCCCCGGCGGCTCCAATTACGGGCCTGGTCAAGATTAAAGTCCCGCTGCTCGCCGATGTCCGCCCCCGCGACGAAGGAGCGGCCCTCGCCGGTGATGATGAGCGCACCCAGGCCGGCATCCTTTTCCACCTCGGAGATGAGGGCTTCCAGGTCGGCGATGACAGCCCCATTCAGGGCGTTGAGTGCCTTGGGACGGTTGATGGTGACGACGCCGATGCTGCCATCCTTCTCATAGCGGATAGTCTCGTACATAGTTGCATTCCTCCTTGTATATTCGTAGTGAAAGCCTTTTTCGCGGCGCCGTTGGAAATCGCCGGAAATTGGCTCCAGACGCTTCTTCCTCTCATTATAACAAAAGTCTCTGCTGTTTTTCAAGTTCTATTTCCAGCCATTGAGTCAAATTTCCCGCACAGACTGTTCAAATTTATACAACGATTCTTGTGACTTTTGTGCCCTTCCCGCGGCTGGCCTGCTTTCCGCCCCGGGGGAACGCCTGAAGCGGGCCGGCAAAGCAGAGCCGGACAGTCCTTTTGCGGCGGAGAGGAGAGAAAAACAAAAATATGAAAAATGCGGATGGTTCAAAAATTTTTGAAGAAAAAGACCGGGCTGCGCCGTAGTATAAGCGTCAGAAGGCAAGGGGGTGGTGAAACAGCGTGGTACACATGACAAAAGAGGCGTTCTCCAGCTTGATGCGGCAGTATGAGCGCCTGGTGTACACCATCTGCTTCCAGTTGGTCCGTGATGCCGCCGCCGCAGAGGACTTGACGCAGGAAACCTTTCTCTCCGCCTATCTTCACCGGGACAGCATCCCCCAGGACTACGAACGGCAGTGGCTGGCCCGCGTTGCCGCCAACAAGGCAAAGGACCACCTGCAAAGCGCCTGGAACCGCCATACAGTCTTTCTGGAAACCGGCGGGCCGTCCCCTACCCCCTTCGGTCTGGCGCCCCCAGCGGAAGAAATCGCCCTCCGGCGAAGCGCCGCCGCTGAAATCACACAGGCTATCCAAGCCTTGAAGGAACCCTACCGCCAAGTGTGCCGCCTCTGCATTTTGGAGGAGCATTCCCCGGAAGAAGCCGCCCTCTGTCTGGGCAGGCCTGTCAAAACCATTTATACACAGCTTTCCCGAGGCAAGCGGCTGCTGCGGGAGCAATTGGAAAGGAGCGGAGAGCATGGAAGTATTTCTCGCTGATGGACACCTCAGCACCCAGGCCATAGAAGCCCTGGCAAACGGGCAAGACGCATTCACTGAGCTGGAACGCCTGGAAGCGGCGGAGCACCTGGCTTTCTGCAACTCCTGTCTTCAGCGCTACACCGGGCTTCTGGAGTCCGCCCCGCTGCTGGTCCCGGAGCGCTCCTGCCAAAAGAGCATTTGGACCCGCATTGGGATGAAGACGTTTCAGACGCTCACCAGCCGCTATACCGCTGCCGCTGCCGCTGTGGCCCTGGCCCTTACCATCCTCTGGGGCGGCGAAGGGGCGGCGTTCGCCCGGCCTGCTCTCCCGGAGGACCATCCCAGCGTTTCCCAGAAGCTCAGCGGCATGACAGAGGACCTCGGCGATTCCCTGCGCCATGCCGTGGCCGGATGGTCTGATTTTTTCGACGGGTTCCGGCCCAGTCAGTTTAAAGAATGAGGAGGCAACAACTTATGAGACTGCTGCAAGGATTGATTCACTTCTGTTTCGCCTGCATCCCCGGCTGCGGGCAGATGTACCAAGGATATATGAAGCGGGGCATTTCCCAGACGGTCGTGACTACGGCGCTGGTGTTTATCGCGGTGTTCCTGGAAATGGGGGTGCTGGCGCTGTTGCTGCTCCCCGTGTGGCTGTATTCGTTCTTTGACAGCTACAACCTCCGCCGCCAGATCCGCTACGGCATGGAACCGGAAGACGCGTATATGTTCGGCATGTCCGATCTGGATTCCCTGCGCCTGAGCCGCTTTGTCGAGCAGAAGGGGCGCTTCATTGGCTGGATTCTGGTGGTGCTGGGCCTGTTCAACCTCTATATACTCTTCGCTAGGAGCGTCTTCCGGGGCCTGCGGGACCTCTTCCCCTTCCTGGATTGGCTCTATGATCTCATGGTCTGGAACGCTCCCCGGATTATGGCCACCGTGCTGATTGTCGCTCTGGGTCTGTGGTTCATCCGAGGCCCCAAGACGCCTCATTACGACGGCGAACCCGATTTCACCCCCCCGCCTCCCAAACCCAAAGACCCGCCGGAGATGAATCCTTCTGCCTGGACCGAGGGCGAGAAGAAATTCCACGAGGAGCCGGAGCCCAAAGCCCCTGATCCGGTGGTGCTCACATGGGAATCAGAATTCAATGTGGAGAAGTTCCAGCAGGAGGAAGGGAAGGAAAAGGAGGGGGGCCGCGACAGCGGTGCAAAGCACTGACCAGCAGCCTCAGTGACGGGTGGGCACATTTACCCCGGGTATCGTTCTGATAACGGTGGGCCTGGCGATGCTTGCCTCCTTCTTCTGGCCTGGACCCCCGACGTTTCAGCTCATGCAGGCGTCCCCGCTGATTCTGGTGGTCCTGGGCGTTGAGACTCTTTTGGCAGCACGGGGCGGCGGACGGGTGAAATATGACTGGATGGGGATTATACGGTTCTCGTCTGCGGGCAGCGGGTCAGCGGACAGTTTTCCTTCACCGTCGAGGAGCCGGCAGACGCGCCTCAATAAATCAAACGGAAACAAGAAACAGCCCCCGCCGGCACTTTTTCGCTGGCGGGGGCTGCGCTGCTTATGATGGAGGTGATTTCGTCAGACGCTTATTTTTGCAGGGAAGCGACCCATGCGCCGTATTTGTCCAGGTTGGCCTGCGCGCTGGCGGCGTCCTTGCCCTGGGTCAAGATGTAGACCTTGATTTTCGGCTCCGTGCCGGAGGGCCGGACAATGACGGAGGTGCCGTCGGCCATCTCGAAGCGCAGCACGTTGGAACCGGAAAGCTCCATGACGCTCTTGGCTCCAGTGGCGCAATCGACGACAGAGCCATCTTTATAATCCTTGAACTGGACGGCCTTCACGCCGGAGATTTCCGCAGGGGGATTCTCCCGCAGGGACGCCATCAGATTCGCCATGTCCTTCAGGCCGTCCAGGCCGGGCATGACCAGATTGTATGTGTGTTCGGCATAGTAGCCGTATTTCTCATAGAGCTCATCCAGGGCGTCCGCCAGCGTCTTCCCCTGGGAGGCATACCACGCGGCCATCTCGGTCAGGGCCTGGGCGGCAGTCACGGCGTCCTTGTCCCGCACGTAATCGCCCAGCATGTAGCCGTAGCTCTCCTCATAAGAGAAGATCACCTTGCCTTCTCCGGCGTTCTCCAGCTTATCCTTCTTCTCCGCCAGGAACTTGAAGCCGGTAAAGGTGTCGTAGCTCTGGAGGCCGTTGACCTCGGCGACCTTCCGGGCCATTTCAGTGGTGACGATAGTCTTGAGTGCCACAGGCTTTTCGGGCATGGAGTTGGTCCGCTTCTTCGCGCCGATGAGGTAATCCAGCAACAGTACGCCGGTCTGATTGCCGGTGATGACCTTGAATTCGCCGCTCTTGGTGCGAATCATGATGCCCACACGGTCGGCGTCCGGGTCAGAGCCAAGGATGAAATCTGCGCCCTCCTTCTTTGCCAGGTCCACGGCCAGATAAAAGCCCTCCGGATTTTCCGGGTTGGGGGACTTGACGGTAGGGAAATCCCCGTCGATAACCATCTGCTCGGGGACACAGATCACGTGCTTCATGCCAAGCCGCTTCAACGCCTCGGGGATCAGCTTGTGGCCGGTGCCGTGGAAGGGCGTGTAGACCATCTTGAAACTGCCGGCGACCTTCTCCACAGCGGCGCGGTCGATTACCTGGCCTTCCACGTTGGCAAGGAATTTCTCGTCCGTCTCAGCGCCCAGGACCTCAATCAGACCAGCCTTCACGCCCTCGCCGTAGTCCATGCGCTTGATGTCGTTGAAAATGTCAATTTCACCCAGGCGCCTGGCAATGGCGTCGGCGTGGTGGGGCGGGAGCTGAGCGCCGTCCTGCCAGTAGACCTTATAGCCGTTGTACTCCTTGGGGTTATGGCTGGCGGTGACGTTGATGCCCGCCTGGCAGTGATACTCCCGGACGGCGAAGCTCAGCTCGGGCGTGGGGCGCAG
>CAOJHG010000114.1 GCA_948435975.1 uncultured Oscillibacter sp.
GTTTTCATCCCCAGCCGGAGGCGGCACGTTCTTTACAATGTCCTCCAGTACCGCGCCGATGTTGACCCCCTGCTTTGCGGAAATCTCCGGTGCGTCCAGGGCGGGCAGGCCGATGATGTCCTCTACCTCCTGCTTGGCGCGCTGAGGGTCGGCGGCAGGAAGGTCGATCTTGTTGAACACCGGCAGAATCTCCAGGTCATGTTCCATGGCAAGGTAGGTATTCGCCAGAGTCTGCGCTTCTACGCCCTGGGTGGAGTCCACTACCAGTACGGCTCCCTCGCAGGCCGCCAGAGACCGGGAAACCTCGTAGTTGAAGTCCACATGGCCGGGGGTGTCAATCAGGTTCAGCGTGTAGTCCTGGCCATCGGCGGAATGGTAATTGAGGCGGACAGCCCTGGCCTTGATGGTGATGCCCCGCTCCTTCTCCAAATCCATGTTGTCCAGAAGCTGGCTCTCCATTTCCCGCTGAGAGACGGCGCCGCATTTTTCCAGAAGACGGTCCGCCAAGGTGGACTTGCCATGGTCAATATGCGCGATGATGGAAAAATTCCGAATATGGTCTTGTTTCATCATTCCTAGAAACCTCCCTTTGCCTTCTAATCAGTCCTGACCGTCCTTCCACCATGCAGGCGGGGCGTCATGGGCCGCATTCCACTGGTCCCAGAAATCCTGGTCCCAAAAACTGTCGTAGTCGTAGTTTACCACAAACGCCCGCCAATCTGCCAGAGTCTTTTTCAGGGTCTCCGCCTCCAGCACGAAATTTCCTGCGCAGACATTTCCCAGCACCCACTCTCCAGCTTCACCGGAGTGATGTACATAATCGCAGTAATTATCCAGGTTCGTCACCAGATTCACGGCGAACAGCGGAGCATGAACACGGACGTTGTCATAGGACAGCAGTATTTCGCAGGCCCGCTCCAGCGCTGTCAGCCGGGCGTCCAAATCTCCCTGACGAATCGCCCGGTCCCACGCAAGGATGCTGTAGGGCGACAGGAACAGCTCAAACTTCACGTCCGGATGGGCCTGGAACCAGCTTTCCATCACGGCCACGTTTTCCTCTGTGAATTTCAAATAGGCGTCTTCCGGAGCCGGCTCCTCCGCAACGTCTGCGCGGGCGTAGTTCCTCAGAGTCTCGTATCTTCCCCAATCAGAGGTCTTATCCCAGGTGAAGCCCTCGTCCAAGGTCTCTCCGCCGCCCTGCCGGTCCGTCATGATGGCGTAAAGACTGTAATACAGAGAATCCTTGTTCAAAAGATACTGCACATCGTCCAGTGGATTCTGATTGTAGAAATACTCCGGCATGGCGCTGGTCACACCGCTGCCGTCTCGGATCAACGTATTCAAATCCAGGGCGAAGAGTATCCGCACAGGTGGATCTTTCTTGCGGAACAGCAGAGCCATCACCTTGTCAAACTCGCTGAAATAGCCGTCTGGAATCGTGATCCGCAGGCCGGAGGTCTGATAAAACTCCTCGATCCAGCTTGCGCGGTAATTAGCGGCCATAGAGGTCCCCAGGAGGACGGTCTCTGCCGGGACATTTTTTGCCAGGCCCGCCGCCTGATAGCGCTCGTTGAAAAAGACAAGCTGCCGCGGCGAAGGCATCCGGTAATAGAAGCAGGGGTCCACGGCGTATATAATCCCTGCGCAAGCCGACAGAAAGGCCAGCAGAGCCGCCAGGAAACCGCAGGCCCAGCGTTGATATGTATGATTCATAGGCCGCCTCAGAAATTAGAGTAAATAAATGTAGCAACACCAGTGAAAGAAAGGATGGACCATGCCGCCAGCGCCGCCAGAAGCACACAGCGCCAAACGGTGGGCCGGAAGTTCTCCATCCGTTCCGCCGTGTTGCGGGGCCAAAGAGCCGCTATCAGCGCTGTGCCGAAAATCAAAACGATTCGGGCGCCATCCAGCCATTGCACAGATGAGGGAAACACCATTTGAATGGCTACTGTCTCATTAGACAGCACACCATCCAGCATCCACGTTTCCGGGAGGCGAAAGTCAGCGGTAACGGCCGTCCGCAGCAGGGACAAGGCGCCGGAAACGCTGGGAGCCCGGAAAAACACCCAAGCCGCGTTGACGAAAGCGAACGTGACAGCCCAGCGCAAGAGCCTGGGGAGTTTGTCCCGGCCCGTGCCCCAGACGCGCTCCACGATCTGCCCCAGGCCATGCAGACCGCCCCAGATGAGGAAGGTCCACCCCGCGCCGTGCCACAGGCCGCTGGTCAGGAAGACAATCAAGATATTCCGGTAAGTCTGGCTTGTCCCCTTTCTGCTGCCGCCCAGTGGAAAATACAGGCACTCCCGCAGAAAAGCAGTAAGGGTAATGTGCCAGCGCTTCCAGAATTCACCGATAGAGAGGCTCCGGTATGGGGAATTGAAATTTATTGGAAGCCGGAGTCCAAACAGCCGGGCCGTTCCAGCGGCGATGTCACAATATCCGGAGAAATCGAAGTACAATTGCAGCGTGTAGCCAAGGATGACCAGCCACGCGCCGGGGGCAGAGAGCTCTTGCATGCGCGCCCAGCCGTTGTTGACCACAGCCCCCAGGTTATCCGCCAGCAGCACCTTCTTGGCAGTACCTATGGAAATGGCGTAAAACCCCGCCGCAAAATCCTGTCCGTCCGGATGCAGGAATTTGCCGCCGCAGAGCTGAGGGAAAAACGCTCCAGGCCGCAGAATCGGGCCGGAAACCACCGTAGGGAAGAAAAAGGCGTATAGAAGCAGGTCCTCCATGTTCGCAGGATGGAACTGCCCGGTATAGACCTCCTTTAGAAGCCATAGCTGCTGAAAGGTAAAAAAGCTCAGGCCCAGCGGCGCCCAGCTCACAGAAACAGCGCCTCCGGTCAGAAACCCCACATACTTGAAAGCCACCAGCACCGCGATATGCCAGCAAACCGCCAGCGTCAGACAGGTCCGGCGGCACGGCCCTTCACCCATAAGATACTGCAGCGCGGCCATCGAAACGCCCAGCCCAGCCGCCAGCGCCAAAAGCCCGCTCCACCCGCCGTCCTGTAGGTAAAACACAAAGCAGGCAGCGGTGAGAACGCCTTTCGCCAGCCCAGGCGACCGCCGGACCGCCCCCAGGCAGGCCAGCACCGTTACCGTCAGGAAGGCCAGGAAACGCAAAGATTGAAAGCTCATATCACTGCTGGGAAAGACTGTTCAGCCGGGCGTCGGAGGTGCTCAGGACTTGGTTCAGGCTTTGGCAGCGGCCCGGAAAAGCGGCTGTAATTGCCGACGAGGACAAATCAGGGAACTCCTTCTTCTGGCTTTTCTGCTCCTTGAGGGCCTTGACGTACTGAGCCTCGGACAGCTTCTGATCCGCGTCCGCGATTCCCATGGCGCACAAGGACGCATCCAGGGCAAAGTAGGTCTCATTGGCTCCAGCCGCACGGTACAGGTGGCGGTAGAGCTGGTATACCGCGCTTCCTAAGTAGGCCGCCGCCGCGTTGATGGCGTTCTTGTCCCCCAGCTTGCCCAGAAGCTCGAAAAGAACACCCACCGCCCCGGAGAGCAGCTTGCTTTGCAGCGTGGCCAGGACGCTTCCTTTGAGGATGTTCCCCGGCTCGGCGGCGTTAAGGATATCCTGTTTTGTCAGCATGTTTCCTTCCCGGGAAAGGGTGCGGCCCAGGATGAAATCCGCAGAGACGTTGTAATAATCGCAGGCCCGGACTACAAAGGCAAGCCCCGGCTCCCGGATACCGTTTTCGTAGTGGGACAGCAGAGCCTGGGAAATCCCCAAAGCGCCTGCGGCCGTGCGCTGGGACACTCCCTTTTCCTGACGCAGCAGGGACAGGGTGCGGGAAAACTCTGAACTCATGGCGGAAGCTCCTTTATCGTTAAATTCTCTTTTCCTCTCGTATACGCAGGGTATAAGTTTAACAAACCTGTTACCCAAAGTAAAGACATATTCGCAAATTTCTCTCAGATATTTTTTCATCCGCCCACTTTTGACCCAGCTTCACGCTTATTAAAACCACCCTCTGTACACCTCCTCCGTTTCCATTGGAGAAATACGGCGTATAAATCTTACACCATCAAAACGCAAACGTGAATTGGGCGTTGCAAGAAAGAAAATTTGTGTTATACTGATGAAGTTCACTAACAGCATCTTGCATTTTATGGAAGCCGAAAAAGGAGAAAAGCCCTATGAAACTTCAGGACCTGCTGAATTATCATAAAATTGCTGTACAATGCCATGACGCTCCCGACGCGGACGCCCTGGCCTGCCTTTACGCCGTCTACTGGTACCTCAAGGAAAACGGCAGAACCGCCCGCCTGATTTATGGCAGCCCTCTCGGAGAGGAAACCCTCATCCAAAAAAGCAGCCTCAAACACATGCTCAAGGACTTGGGCTTGGAAGGCATTGTCCAGCACATCACCCATTTGGAGGATGAGCCGGACCTCCTCCTGTATGTGGACTGCCACCCCGGGGAACCTAATGTGCGTCTCTTTGGTCAGAACGCTTACCCGCTCAAGAAGGTGGAGGATCAGGAAAGCCAGACCTACCAGCTCCCAGTAAACTTCGAGACCGGGGAGAACGTGCGGGAGACCTTTGGCGCTGGAGCCGTCGCCGTCATTGACCACCATAAAATCACCCACCCAAAGAATCTCCCCCCCATGCAGACCATCCAGCCATGCAAATCCTGTTCCACTATCCTTTGGACCATGCTGCTGGATGAGGGCATCGACCTCCGGAAAGGCCAGGACAAGGGCAGGGATAACCGGAAAAAACAACTGGCCACCGCCCTCTATTACGGACTGTATACGGACTCCTCCGAGCTCCAGGAGCTGAACGGCGGCAGAGACCAGGACCTTGTAGACGCCCTGAACGCAAATTTCCAGGACGAGAGCATCCTTTTCCGCTGGAAGACTTCCAACCTCTCTCTTCAGGATATGAAAAACGTGGTCCGCGCCCTCTCTCAGTACGATTACTACGAAAAGGACCGCTTCGCTATCACCGGCCTGAAAAGCGAGGATGGCTGTTACCCCGATCAGAATCTTTTGGGCATCATCGGCGACCTCCTGATCTGCGTGGACAAAATCGACACCTGCGTGACCTTCTGCGAGCAGGCTACGAAATTTCGCCTCTCCGTCCGCACCTGCACACAGGAGGCTATGGCCACTGACGTTATCCGCTTTATCACCAAGGGCCTGGGCGGCGGAGGCGGACACCCCCGAAAGACCGGCGGCGAGCTGGACAAGGAGCCTCTGCGTCAAGCCTATCGTTCCTGGTACAACACGGAGGAAGAAGACCTCTCCGCCGCCGTTCACCAGTTCCTGGCCGACCGGATGCGGACCTATTACAGCAGCTTCGACGTCTTCTACTCCGGGGAGGCGGAAACGGCACAGAAAATCAACATCCACTCAATGAAGCTGTATGAGAAAAAAGCTGATATCAACATCGGGTACATCCATCTGGCGGGCACCGGCCTCTATAAACCGGGCACCGTGCTGACCATCCGTACACTTCAAGGAGATATGGTGGAGACTGTGAAACGGGACACTTATCTGCTCTTCGGCGTGGACGGAGAGCTTTACACCAACTCTAAGGAAGCCTTCCTGTCCCAATACGAGGAATCCAGCGAGCATTACACCTTCCCCGCCGAATACAGGCCCCATATCCCCAGCGCTATACGGGCCGATGAAGCGCAGCAGAAAAAGCTGGACGCAGACGCCCTCCTGGCTCACATCCGCACCTGTAGGCCCAAGCCCGGCCATCAGGTCTACGCCCGCAGGCTGGAACGAAGAGCGAAGGTTTTCTCCAAGCGGCGGCCAGACGGCTATCTTCTGGGTGAACCCGGAGACTGGCTGGTTGCCAATGCCCACGATATCAGCCGCATCCACATCGTAAAGGCGGATTCCTTCCCAAAGCTGTACTTCATGGTCAAATCCGGAGATTAAGCAGTCAGGAGTGTGGTAATGATGAACGACCCACGCAGAAATCACAGCGGCCCCGCCGGAGACGACGGCTATCTTTTGGACCAGGAGCGCTTCCTCCTGCAAACCTCCGGCCAGTCCATCACCAGGGAGGACCTGGAACCCCTTACCCGCTTCTGCCGCCGCCTGCGCCTGGAAGAATGGCTGGATAATCTCTACCGTTATTACAGCAAAGGAGTCCCCATTCCCCAGAAAGACTGCATCCTGCTGGCAGACAGCCTTGAGGAAGCCTACAGCCATGCCATGGACGAGGAAACGGCACAGGCGGCAAGGCAGGCCTATAACCTGCTCTTTCTAACGCCTGCGCCGCCTGTAGAAGAGGAATTGGACCTCTTTTGCCCACCGCTGGTAGACGTGGGAGAATTCTCCGTTCCGCCGGTGAATGCAGACGAACAGCCATACATCAGCGGCACAGAGGAGACAGAAGAGTCTTCCGCCTGCCCGGAGGAAGACGGCCCTCTCTCTTATCCGATTCTAATAGACCAGGACTTCTATGAAACCGCTTCCGGCGTCCGCCTGACTCAAGAGGAAATACAGGAAGCTCTGGACCTCTATCTGCGCCGCCAGCTTCGCTGTTGCATACAATTCTGCCTGGAGGAACTGGGCTGCAAACCCGCCCGCATTTCTCAGGAGATCCTTGACCAGCTCACCGGTCAGCTCTTCTCCGCCTATGCCTACCATACCCGCTATGATCTGCTGCTGCAGGCGGTATCCTCCGCTGAAGCCCGCGGGGCCTTCCCGGAATACCGGACCTATCCGGTTGAAAGGAGACTTTCCAGATGAACGAGAATAAACCTATGTTCCGCCTGAAATCGGGAAAAACGCTGTCCCTTGCGGAAATGAAGAATCTTTCCTCTTTCGCGGAGGAACGGGAAATTCAAATCGCCTACGTGGAAAGCCTGACGGATCAGGGTGTGCATGTGGACCAGATCCCCCGGGAGGAGCTGGCGGAGGCTTTGGAGTATTTCATCTCCAATTCCCTCTTCTTCGCAAGGGACG
>CAOJHG010000115.1 GCA_948435975.1 uncultured Oscillibacter sp.
TGTATGCTTGCGGCGCTCAGCAGAAAGCCAGGATTTATAATGATGATGGTACACCAGCGGCAGGTATCAAAGAGATTCTGCCGGACCCGAGTAAATATACCGTCACTGGAACAGTCAATATTGCCCTGCAAGACAGCCTTATCCGTGAGGTTGACGGCAGGGCGGGCGGAACCAACTATGCCCATGTGACATTTAACGGAAACAACAGCCTGACGGACATGGTCGCGCTGAATCATGTCGCCAGTCTTACTGTGAAAAGCGGCAATTTCAAGCTCACGGCAGGAAGCAGCTTTTCCAGCAATGCGCCGGACCTTAGCGTAACGGGCGGAAAGCTGGATATTTCTGCGCATAGAAACAGCTTCACCGCCAAAGACTTCACCGGCGGCGGCACGCTGATTCTGGGTCAAACGCAGAGCCTGACAGTCACCGGAAGCGTAAGCGGAGAAACTTCGGTTGCTGTTGGAAGGATAAAGGCTGACGGCTCCTCTGACTTCCCCAATGACGCTCATACCTATATCACGGCCCCGGCTGGCACTCCAGAAAAGGCTTTCTCCCTGCTGACCGCGCCAGGACAGACCAATATAGGTTTCAATTTTGCCGGCAATTCTTGGACGGCGTTTTCCAATCAGGTTATCAAAATCAAGAAATTCACCATAGAAGATAAATCCTATCCCCCCGATGCGCCTGATATCAGCCTTCCGATGCTTGTGGAATATACGCAAGACAGTACTTTGGCGTCAATCTTCTATATTGAACCGGAACTTCTGACGGTTAAGGTAAACGATACAGAGGCTCCATGGGATGCCACCCTGTATGAATACAGCTTCAGCACGTTTTCGCTGGCATTTGACGTGGATGACTGCCTATACATTACGCCTTCCGCCTCTATTCCCGCCGGCACCTATAAAATCACTGTCACAGTCCCTGAAAGCAATACGGCAGAAGGAACACCGCTTTCTGCCAGCGGCACACTGACGATTTCGGATGGCACAGAGCCGCCCACCGCTGCTACAGTGGACTCCATCCAAATCAACAGCACCAGTCATAAAACCCAGTACACGGCTGGCGATCCCCTGGACGTATCAGCTCTCACAATCGAGGCCTCTATGTCCGACGGAACCAAGAAAACGGTGAATGTCACCGCTGCTATGGTTGCCGGTTTCAACTCCGAAACGGCTGTGGAGACGCAGACCCTTACCATCACCTATGAGGGCAAAACCACGACCTACACCATTTCTATTAAGGAAAAACCCACGGACCCGGAAAAGCCTACAGACCCAGAGAAACCCACAGACCCAGAAAAGCCCACAGACCCGGAGAAACCCACGGACCCAGAAAAGCCCACAGACCCGGAGAAGCCCACAGACCCAGAGAAACCCACGGACCCGGAGAAACCCACGGACCCGGAAAAGCCTACAGACCCGGAGAAGCCCACGGACCCGGAGAAACCCACGGACCCAGAGAAACCAACGGACCCGGAGAAGCCTACAGACCCGGAAAAGCCTAGCGAAACCACTTATGAGGTCAAGGTCGAAGGCAGTTACGCCTCTACCACCGGTGCGGGCAGCTACAAAGCAGGAACCAGCGTCACGGTCCACGCGGGCAGCCGAAGCGGGTACACCTTCGCGGGCTGGACGGCAAGAGGCGTGACCCTTTCCAGCTCCAGCAGTGCAGACGTTACCTTTACCATGCCCAGCGCCCCTGTGACCCTTACCGCCGCATGGACCCGAAACAGCACTTCATCAGATGAGGAATATTACGTCACTCTTGTCAGCACCTCCAACGGTTCCCTTTCCTCCAGCACCACCCGCGCCCGTCGGGGAGAGACCGTCACTGTTACCACATATCCCTACAGCGGCTATGAATTGGATGAATTGTGGGTCACAGACTGGGACGGCAGCTATATCAGCATCAACAGTATTGGCGGCGGACAGTACCAATTCACTATGCCCGCTTCCCGAGTATATGTCCACGCGGAGTACCGTTGGGTTTCCTCCTCTTACTACCGCCCATCCTCTTCAGCGTCTTATACAAGGCCCTCCACACAGACAGCCGCCGCGCCCCAGATTACCATTGAACCCGTGCCCAACATCAGCGCTGCTACCCAGGTCTTTCGGGATATCCCAACCACCTTCTGGGCGGCGGGAGAAATCGGGTGGGCGTATCAGTCGGGGTACGTGACCGGCACCTCTGCTGGCGTCTTCTCCCCCTACAACTCCACCAATCACCAGCAGCTTTGGATGATCCTGGCGCGGCTGTTTGGCCGCCGGCCCGCAGGCATGGACGAGGCAAGGGCCTGGGCCGTGAAAAACGGGATTGCCGCCGGAGACCATCCCACCGCCCCCATCACCCGACAGGAGATGGTAACGACGCTGTACCAGGCGGCTTTCCTCCTCGGCGGAGACACTTCCGCGCAGGCCAGCCTCTCCGGATTCAAGGACAGCGCAAAGGTCTCCCCCTCCGCACAGAGCGCTATGGCTTGGGCGGTGGCAAAGGGTATCCTCAACGGGACCAATGGCGGCAAGTATCTGGACCCTGCGGGCACCGTTACCCGCGCACAATTTGCCGTCATTCTCTACCGTTTCACGCAGAGAGTCCGGTAAATTGACCCTGCGGCCCTGCAATAAAAAGCGCGTCCCAGTCTGTACAAAACTGGGGCGCGCTTCTTTTCTTTATAGGGGCAGGTCTTTTGCAAGCTCTTCCCGGAAGTCTGGGTGCGCAATAGAAATCAGTGCCTCGGCCCGCTCCCGGCAGCTCTTGAATTTCAGGTTCGCTACGCCGTACTCGGTCACAACGTACTGCACGCAGGTCCGGGGTGTAGTGACAATGCCGCCGGGGGTCAGAAGGGATTTGATCTTGCTCTGGAGGACCCCTGCCTTGTCCCGATAGCTGGAACGGAGGGCGATGATGCTCTTTCCACCGGGAGACCACTGGGACCCGATGACCCATTCCAACTGTCCGCCGGTTCCGGAGTACATCCGCGGCCCTACGCTTTCGGCATTCACCTGTCCAGTAAGGTCGATCTCCATGGCGTTGTTGATAGACACTACATTGCTGTTCTGGGAGATGTTTCGGGGATCATTGACCCAGCGGACCTCCTTGAAGCAGAAATCCTGGTTTCCGTTGGCGAAGGTCCACAGCTCCTGGTCGCCCACGCACAGCGCACCAACGGACCGGCCAGGACACAGGGCCTTTTTGCTGTTGTTCACAACGCCCTGCTGCATCAGCTTCATCACACAGTTGGTCAGCACCTCCGTATGGATACCCAAATCCCGCTTCCCCGCATAGGCCAGGCACTCACCCACTGCGTTGGGCAGTCCTCCCTGTCCAAACTGGAGGCAGGCCCCGTCCGGAATCATCTCCGCGATAAAACCGGCAATCACCCGGTCGGTCTCCGCAGCGGCAGGGGAACCGTTTTCCGCCAGGGTGTGATTGCTCTCCACAATGGCATCCGCCTCTGAGACATGGAAGAGCAGATGGCACTCTCCCTCAGTGGCCAGCCAGGGAAGCCGGGGATTTATCTCTACAATCACCGTCTCGCTCTGCTCCAACACAGCCCGATCCAGGTGGGAAGCGGAAATACTGCGGCTCATCCAGCCGTTCTCGTCCGGCGGAGTGCAGGAAATGACCGTCACACGAGGGCGGCGGGCACAAATCCAAGCGCCATTCTTGCTCAGATGGGTGGGAACGAAGTGAACGTTGCCCTGGGGGATCAGCGTCCGGTCCCCTGAGAGGAAATTTACGTAGTATTCCACCAGGTCCTTGTTCTCTGGCTGAAGCAGGACCGTGTCCACCGGCGTAAACAGCGCGTCCAGCTCAATGCGTCCTCCGATGGTGCGCAGGCGGCGGGTCAGTGCCTCGTCCACTGCGTAAGGCCAGCTCGCGGCCCCAGGCATACATACGCCGTCCCCATCCCGAATCAGCTCTGCCGCACAGTCCGCAGACATTTTCAGAGCCTTATACTGACTCTGCCAGCCCAGCAAGTCCGCCGCCCGGCCCCGGCGGACAGGGGCCAAATCGCTTGTACCCATAAAGCGTTTCCTCCTTTGGCGTCGGGACGGCGGCCGCACTTCCGGAGAATTGCAACACGTGTATACAAACCTTCACCCTCAACGTCCCGCTTTTTCTTATCATACTACGGCGGTCCGCTCCCTGTCAATCCCGCCGGTTCCAATGTTTCCCGCCCCTTTCGTCCCTGCCGTCTCCGTTTATCTCTCAAGAAGCTCCTTTTCAACAAGACAGCCCGCGATTTCAAAGGCCCTGATCCGCCGTTCCGCCAGGGTGATCTGTGACTTGCAGCGCGCCGGGTTTTCCTTGGCCGATAGGGACTTGACCGCCTCCCTCAGCTTGTGCAGTGTGGACTCGATCTGCCGTTTCGCTTCCAGGAGTTCCTCTTTTGTGTACTCCATAATCCCCTCCAATATCGAAAATCAGGTTTTTATTATACACCGAAGCACTCCGAAAAGCAAGGGAGAAAAGAATTGACATCAGGGAAGAACTTGATACAATAAGGAGGAGTAAAAAAGGGGGTGCCGCATGAACAGCGCCGAGATTGCAAAGCTGGCCCATGTATCCAGAACCACCGTATCCCGCGTGCTGAACGGACACGCCAACGTTTCTGAGAAGACCCGCCGGCGGGTGGAAGCCGTCATTCAGGAGCAGCACTACTTTCCAGACGCCGCCGCCCGGAACCTGGTGGGGAAGCAGAGCCGTGTCCTGGGTCTGTTCATCATCGACCTGGGGGCCGCGGCGGACGAGTACACCATCTCCCGCTCCCAGTTCTTCTACGACTACATCCCCTACGCCATCGACATCGCCAGCCGCCACGGATATAATCTCCTCACCACCATTCTCCGCGCCGGAACCATGGACGACGTGGACCGTCTTTTCCAAAGCCGCAGCATCTCCGGCGGCATCCTCATGGGGGACCACTTGGGCCAGGACCTTCTTGACCGGTTTTCCGCCAGGGGATACAGGCTGGTGCTGTTCAATCAGATTCGCCGGAGTCCTTCTCCGAACGTGCTGGCAGTGAATTATGACAATTTCAAGTGCGGCCGTCTGGCGGGGGAGGCCCTGGCAGAGCGGGGACACGTTCGAATCGCCCATGTCACCGGGGAACCGGACAAGCTGACCGTGCAGGACCGGCTGGAAGGCTTCGAGTCCGCCCTTGCCAGCGCTGGGGTTCCCTTTGACCGGGGGCGCTACCTGGAATACGGCGCGTTCAACCGGCGCTCCGGCGGATATGAGGCTACGCTCCGCCTTCTCCAGCGGAACCGGGAGCATCTGCCCACGGCTGTCTGCGCGGGCTCTGCTACCATGCTGATGGGGACGTTTCAGGCCATTCGGGATATGGGCCTTCGGATTCCGGAGGATATTTCGCTGATTGGCATTGATGAAGCCGACGCCGCTGTATACACTACCCCGCCGCTTTCTGTGGTCTCGACCTCCTGTGAAGAGATTGCGAAGCTCACAGTCGCCCGGCTCATGGCGCTGGTGGAGGACGAGGGAGAAGCGCCTGTCCGGGAGTATGTAATCCCCGACGCCGCATTGACCCTCCGCAGCAGCATCCGCACATTGAATCAGCCTGTATAAACAGCGGACCCCCTGCCGGTTAAGGCAGCGGGTCCGTTTTTTGTGGAGTCGTATTCACTCAGGGCACATCCGCCGTCTCTGGGACCGCGACAGCCGCTTCCGTGACCACAGGGGGCGGGGTCTTCCATTTCCAACTGGTCTTCTGGAACACTGGCTCGCATACGCAGAGAATCGCAGGCATCAGGAAAATACTCACCAGGGCGGAAATCAGCGCGCCCCTGGCCAGCATGATGCAGATTGCTCCAATCAGGTCGATGGAGGAAACAAAGGACACACCCAGCGTCGCGCAGAACAGGACCAGGGCGCTGGTGACAATGGAGGCATCAGAGGAGCAGGCCGCAACCTGAATGGCGGCTTTCCGGTCCAGCCCCTTCCGCAGCTCCTCCTGAAAACGGGAGGTCATGAGAATCGCGTAGTCCACCGTAGCTCCCAACTGCACACAGCTAATGATCGTAGGCGCAATAAACGGAATCTCTGTACCAGTAAAGTAGCAGATGCCCTGGTTGATGAAAATTGCCAGCTCAATGGTGGCAACCAGCACCGCCGGGATGGAGATGGACCGGAAGACAAACGCAATAATCAGAAAAATCGCCGCGATGGAGATGTAGTTCGTCACCCGGAAATCTACAGAGGAAGTGTCAATCAGGTCCCGGTACATCGCGCCCTCACCAGTAATCATAGCGTCTGGGTCGTAGCTGTGGAGGATCTCGTTCATGGAATCTAATTGGGCCGCTACCTGATCTGTGGCGGGAGCGTAGCTGGAGTTAATCATCATAAGCTGATATCCCTCCTGCCGGAGCATGTTCTTCACGGAGTCCGGGATAAAAAAGTCCGGAATGCCCACGCCCAACATACTGTGGTAGGATACCAGGGAGGTAATGCCTGGGACGTTCTCCAAGCGCTCCTCCATCTCTGCCATGTCGGCGGAGGAGAGATCGTCCCGGAGGACAACGAAATGACTGGTTGCCATGTCGAAATCCTCTTTCAGCTTCTCATTGCTGATAATAGACGGCAGGTCTCTGGGCAGGGATTCATCCAGCTTATAGTAGATATTGGCGTGCTTCTGGGCGTATAGCGACGGCAGAAACAGCAGCAGCGTCAGCACCACCAGGGGGATACGGGCCTTGTAGATGAACGAATTCACCTTGTCGAAGGACGGAATCAGGGTCCGGTGCTTGTGCTTGTCTATCTGCTTGTCAAACACCAGCACCAGGGACGGCAGCACCAGGATGACTGTCGCCACGCCCAGCACCACGCCCTTTGCCATCACAATGCCGATATCCTTGCCCAAGGTCAGCCGCATAAAGCACAGCGCCAGGAAACCCGCACTGGTGGT
>CAOJHG010000116.1 GCA_948435975.1 uncultured Oscillibacter sp.
ACGCGAACCCAGCGGCGTCCTGGTCCAGCAGAACACCGGTAATCTGAAATTTCTTCTGGGCCTGTTCCTGCTTCAAATCAGACAAAAACTGCTCCGGCATGGAGCAGTCGCCGTCGGTGACAAAGACCATATCCGCCTTCTCAAAACCCTCCTGCTCTATGAGCCGCAAAGCCTCCTTCAAAGGTGTGACATAATTGGTGCCGCCGCCCAAAAAGGTTCCAGCAGCCCGGAGCACGTCCTCTTTGGTGTACGCTCCAGGCAGGAACAGGTCTGTATGAAAGTCATCTCTTCTGGCAAAACGAATCATCGCAAAGCGGCGCTTTTCCGCTGCGGCGATGTCCAACAGCGCCAGGGCCACCGCCTTGCACCAGGGAGCAGCCTCTCGTGCGGAATCGGACTCATCCAGCATACAGATAATATCCCCCCTGCCCTTGCAGAAGGGCTCCCGCCGCTGGTATTGCTTCAACCCCTTGCGCTGGAGCTTGCGCAGAAACAGGGGCGCCGTCTCCGGCGCGGCCAGCAGGGCGAACTCCGCGCCCAATGCCCGGCTGACGTTCCCGCCCAGCTCCAGGCTGTAGGTCTCTCCGCGGCCGTAGGCATAGCTGTTCTTTCGCTTTCCGCGTATCAGCTCCTTCAAGCGCCCCAGATACCGGGCCGTCTCCAAAAGCATGGTGTTCTTGCGGATACGCTCCACCAGGGCCCGGTCCGCTTCCATCTCCTGCGGGGAGGACGGGTCGTTGCCAGCGCCCCAGGCAAGCAGAATACTGGCGGTATCCTTGGCCTTTTCTGCGGCGGCATTTGCCGCCATGCCGACCAGCATGGAGATGGCATTCTTGTTTTTGACTGCGTTGTCATGGCGGATACGCGCCACCGCCGCCGCCTGATTGGCCTGACTCTGCGCCTGGTTGGCTGCGGCTATAATCTGAGCCTCCAGTCTGGCGTCCAGTGGCTGTGTCTCTGCCTGTTTCAATTGGTCTTGCAGCGCGTCCAGGCTGTCATTCCGCCTCTTCTCCAGCTGTTTTGAAAGCTCTTCCGGTCCCCACTTCCCACTGATTTGCTGTATCAGCTCGTCCAGCTGTCCGGCGGTCTGTGCCGCAAATTCCTTTGCGGCGGCATAGGCCGGGAGCTGGCGTCCTCCGCAGGAGGATTTGGCAGCGGTGTAGTCCTCGCTCTGCATCATTGTCTCCAAAATGGGCTTGTTGAACTGCATCGCGCTCTCAGACAGCATTTCCTCGGGATTCTTTCGAAGATTCAGAGAATAAAAGCTCTGAAATATATCCCGGCACAGGGCTGGAAAGGTGGACAGCTGCTTGGAGCACAATTTCTCCAGCTTGTCAAATTCCGCATCCCCCTGGCGTAAGTCCTGGTATATCATATCCTCCAGCCTTGTGGAGCGGAAAAGGCGGTCCTGTTTCCCGCCGGAGCGGGGGGCTCTGGCCTGCTTCGCCAGCGGAGAGGCGGCCACATCCCGCAGGGTCTTGAAAAATATTGCCCGCTGCTTCATCCTCTGCCGCCCCCCTCGCATACCGCCGGTTTCCGCACCAGGGAAAAAGCGTCCAGGACTGCGGCTGTAAAAGGGCTCTGTGCCTTCCTGTATGAATTGTCCATTTTATACCTCCATCCTTTATGATGCGGCTGCGTAATGGAGCGCATAGACCCCATTTCCGCATGAGATGTATTGACCAGGGTGTTCGTAAACGGTGGCCCGTATCCGGTCACGGTAATGGGCGTTCTTTTTTGCCTTTGGGTGGTGTTCCAGCAAATCGCCCAGGTCAGACAGCTTGGCCCGGCCCCCCAGTGATTCCATGGTCATGCGAATCAAATGGTGCCAGGTCAGGGCCGGACTGTCGGATGTGCGCAAGTCCACGACGGCCTCCTTACGCACAGAAAAGGGGACCACCAGGGACTCCGGCTTGTGCCAGAGCAGAAGATACTCGGTCACCACCGGGATAAACGGCTTTTGATAGGTTCGGGTATCGCTGGTGCAGTTAAATTGCCCCTTGACGATAAAGGCTTCCGGCTTCCCTACGCGAATCAGGTCCTGCTGGATGGAATAAAACCGCCCTTTGGAGCGGATATCCCCGACCAGAATCCACCGCCTCCTTCATCTGAAGCTCCTGTTCCAATCTTTTTTGTGGTGTATACCGGTGAAGCTCCTGCATTATGCAGCGCCCTCCTTTTTCACAACATAGTCCCGGCACAGCCGGATGACCTTCTCACAATCGTCCATCTCCATCATCCCGATGTGGGCCTCTCCCACCGGAAGGCGGAGCTCCCCGGCCAACCAGCGATAGGCAGCGCTCCGGGTCCAGCCGCGGCCCTTCCAGAAGCGGTCGAATACCTGGTGGGTTTCCTGGCGTTTCAGCCGCAGCACGGTGTTGGCCACCTTCCCCATGGGCTGATCTGTGCCCTTGTAGCAGCCCACATAGGCATTGCACATGGTACACAGATAGATGGGCTCCTTTCCCTTCCTGTACAGGACATTGGAATGGGTTTTCACGATTTTTCCGCCGCAGTAGCGGCAGACCTTGGGAATATCCATCGGTTTTCCCCCTTCTGTTCCACTTCACGCGGCCCGTTTCCCGCGCGCTTCCGCCGTCTTGGGCGGGCACATGGGGCATTGCAGATAGCGCGTCCCCATGTGGCGCACCGCCAGCAGGCCAGCGCTGTCGAACTCCAGTGTGACGCCGCCCTTGAGCTGCTTTCAGGTACGCCAGCAGCACGCATGGGTCGTAATAGAGCACCCGGTCCGGCTTGTCCAGGACCAGAGCCTCTACCGGAAGCGCCGAGGTTCCGCAGGCGCTTTGGGCGCTTACCACAAGGGTATGCTCCCGGAAGTCCAGGGCAATCCGGCCCTTGTCCCCCTCCTGTAGGGCGGTCACGGTGGACAGGGCGGCGCTCAGAGCCTCCGCTTGGACACAGACGGCGTACCGGCCCTGAAATCGCTCCAGCACAGCGGCGGCATTGGGAAATACCCCCTCCATGAGCCGTGCGGAAAAGAGCAGTGTGCCATTCCAAAAGACGGCGCTTTTCCCGGCCAGGCCCATCTCATAGACATCAGAATCCCGTGAGAGGGAGGCCAGGACGGCCAGCGAACGAACGGGGACCAGCAGTTCAGACTGCCCCTTGCAGGCGGCGTCTCCTGCGGCCTCCAGTACACAGAAGCCGTTGGTGCTCCGCCCTTTCAGACCGTTCTGGTCCAGAACGAGCTGGACACAGCCCATCAGAGGGGCTTCCGGCTGGGAAGCTGTGGCAATGGCGGTCTGCTGGACCAGTGTACGCAGACCGGTAACGGCGGTTGTGTCCTCCGGGTAGGGCAGCTCCAGGGCGGGGTATCGCGCACCGGGGAGTACGTCCAACTCGTATGCCGCAGCACCGGATCGGATGGATAGCCGTCCGCCATTGCTCTGTTCCAAAGTCACCGTCTCATCGGGAAGCCGGGACAGAATTTGGGGGAGCAGCCGGGCGGTAGCAATGACGCTCCCGCACTCTGCCGTCTCCACGCACATAGAGGTGCGGATGAAGATGCTCTGGTTTGTGGCCGTCAGGGTGAGGATGGAGCGCACGGCGTCCGCCTGGATGTGGATACCGCAGAGTTCTTGCGGGGACGGGGGCCTTGCTGCGGCGTAGGATACCTGCTTTGCCAGCAGCAACAGTCCCTCCCTGCTGCATTGGACACGCATAGCGGTCCCTCCTTTGTGTTATGCAATTTGAAACAAGAGGATTTGGTCCTCCGTGATTCCGGGGGCTGATTTGCTTCGCCTGCGTTTCTGAAATGTCACGGCGGCACACAGCTCCAGGGACGGCGCCAGGACGGGCGCTGCCGGTTCTGGGGGCTGTTCCGCCTGTTCCGCTGGATGGACTGTCTCCACCGGCGGAGCCTCTGGCAAAGCGGGTCCGGCTGCGGCCTGGGGCGGCTTCAAAACGGCCATGCGCTTGAACATGGAGGCCACATCCTCCACACTGTCCTTGAGGCCCAGCATCAGCTCCCTGGCCATCAAGGTGGTCATGTCCTCACACTCGCTCATAGCGGCCAGGCCCTCTTCGGAGAAGGAGCCCTCAATCATGCCCGCCGCCGCCAGCTTGGAGGCCATGAGCTTAATGGCCTTGTGCTGCATGGTGTCCTGATAGTAGAGCAGGTAGACCTCTACCCGCGGTGCGGTCTGATTGATCCGCCAGGAGCGGCGGCTGGCCTGCCGCAGGGTGAAGAGCTTATACCCGATGTCGTAAAAAATCAGGGTGGTGAAGGCGTTCAGGTCCAGGCCCGTCTCAATGAGCGAGGGGTTGGCAATCAGGACCTGAAGCCCATTTGCCAGCTGGGACTCTACCCACGCCTCCCGTTCGTCTGTACGGACCTTGGCGGGTAGGATGACTGTGTGCCAGCCGCGTTCACACAAAAGCCGCTGAAGCCGCTCCTGGGTGTCCAGCCGGGTCCAGTTGGTGTAGATGATAACGCGTTCTCCGGCAGCCAGCTTTTGTGCTGTGATATTCAACACCATTTCATCCTTGGGCTGGTTTACATCCGGGGCCAAGACGTCTGCCGGTTCCACCAGGGGACAGTTGGACTCCGGGTGCAGGATGGGCTTATGGCCGTAGGGCTGGTCCGGGTAAGCGGTCAGCAGGTTCAGATAGGCAGAGAGTATCCTCCGGGCCGCAGCTCTATCCTCCTTCAGTGTCTGCTGAAGCAGCGCTTCCAGCCGCTTATACTCTCGTTCCACAGGTGCGGGCATGGACAGCGGAACGGGAATTTCTTCATACTCCGGCAGGTCCTTTCCCATATCGCTCAGAGACAGGAATGCCGTGTGCTCCAGCAGGAAACGGGAATACACCAGCGGGGAAACGCCGGGCAGCAGACGGGCAGAGACCTTGGTGCGGAGGGTGCGCCGGTTGACACTGTACTCCGGGTCTTCCTCCCGGTAGATATTCTGAAGCACGCCATACCCCTCGTCGAATTTCGAGGGCGCCCGGTAGTCCATGCCGTCCCTCTCCATCAGATGGGGCACAACGCGGTAAAGCAGGTGGAAAATACCGGAGCTGTAGCCGTTGATGAGCGTGGCGGTCATACCCACCACCTTTTTTGCCGTGCCGAACAGCTCTGCCATTGCCTCACCTTGGCCGGATTTATTGTTGTATTGGTGCAGTTCATCCACGATAAGGCCGTAGATACGTCCCTTGTATTTGCGTTTGATATAGGAGCTCAGAGGGTAAAAACGGGTGGCCCCCTTGGCGGGAAACGGCGTATCCGGGCAGTCCATGAGCCGCAGAAGCGCGTCTTTGGCGGCGGCGCTGTTGACATGAGATAGATGCTCATAGGCCAGCGGACGGCATATAAAGCCGTATCCGCCGATTTTGCCCCACGTAACCTGCCTGCGCCACTGGTCTGGATTCAATGCGGTCCAGAGCGGCGCACCGCACACGGCGCATTTGTGATTCTTGCGATGCTCCCGGCGGAAAAAGCGGGAGTTGGCAGGGATGTGGCATCGGTCTTTTCCGTCCTGCATAATTGCCGCGCCGCAGTCCGGGCAGCAGAATACCGGCAGCTCTGGAGGTATATCCTCAGCCGCCCCTTCATGCAGGGGCGGGTCACGGTCAATACACAGGCCCTCCCGGTTCCAGCGCCGCCAGACCACAGCGGGAGCGCGCATATAGCCGTCCCGCGCATTCTCTTTGGAGAGAATGGCATAACAGCTTTTTGTACCGCGCTCATACAGCTGGTACAGGCGGTCGAGCTCGGTGATCGAGCGGACCACGGATGCAAACGTGTCCGGCAGGGTTTCCTCAATTTCCCGCACCCACTTTTTGGCGACATGAGAGGGGCACAGGACCAGATTAAAGGTCTTGTGCCTCCTGCCGCCCTGCTGGTGGACATGAAGTCCGGCGGTGGCCGCCGCGATGGCTGCCGCTCCCAGCTTGCTCTTTCCGCTCCCGCACTCGGCAACGATGAGTCCCACCTTACTGCGCTGGAGCTGCCGCTTGATGGACTCCGCCGCCGCCAGCTGGGCGTCATACAGGGAGTACCCGGCCTGGGTCTGGATATACTGGTTGATCTCCAGCACTTCCTGGGACAGCGGCTCCTTGGCCGGGTCGAATAGAGGCGTGAACAGACCCTTGATCCGTTCCGCTACCGTCACGCCGAAGGTGTTCAGATAATCGGTGACGGAGTTCAGGCTGTCCAGCGGGGAGGGGCCGGGAACTGTACCGGGGATGGAGAGGGCTCCGCTTTTCAGGCCCTTCTCCAATATCTCTGCAATATTCTTGTCTCCGATGCTACAGCGCAGAATCCACGCCTCCAGCTTCTGAGAGACGCTTTTGACCTGGAGCGGGTGCAGGATATCCCTGCGTATCAATTCCTCCAGGACGTACTCCTGAAACTCCGGGATGAGGGGAATTGCGGTCTTTTGGTCCACCGCCTGGAAGAGCTCCGCCCGGTCGCCAGGGGTACAGAAAATGTAGGTGCTGCGGAGCGGCGGCTTCTGCTGTGACGGCTGGTCCTGCTTTGATTCTCTGCCGCTGGGGGTGTCCACGGCATCCTGTCCGTCGTCCTCGGCCAGGATTGTGGCCTGGGCATACGTGCCGTCGTGGTCCAGAATCCGGCGGTATCCTTTCTCCTTTGCCTGGAGACTCAGGCGAACCTCACCCTCGATTTCGATGGCGGCTCCGCCATAGATGGCGTCTGCCAAACCACAGACCACTTCCGGGTAGCCGCCGAAGCGCAGCGCGGCTAAGGCCGGACTCTGGCCGCTGGCGCTGTCCCACACCACCACGTCTGCATATCCAGTCAGACAGATACCGTTTTTGGGGTCGCAGTAGGTGAGCTTCATGAGTTTTGTGGGTTCCATTCATTGAGCTGCTCCTTTCCAAGAATAAGAATTTGGGCGCAAAAAAACCGCAGTATCCCCCGAG
>CAOJHG010000117.1 GCA_948435975.1 uncultured Oscillibacter sp.
CACTGCTGGATATCCCCATTGTGAGAACCGCCGCCCGGGGTGACGGCGTGCCTATGGGGACTGGGCCCTATGTCTTTGCAGAGGAAGAAGGGGAAGCATTCCTGGCGGCAAACCAGGACTGGTGGATGGGCGGCGGACAGCCTGTGGACCGAATCTATTTGGTGGAAGCGGCGGACCATGATACGCTGCTGTATCGCTTTACTTCCCACGATGTACAGATGATTACGGCGGATCTCACCGGCGTTCTTCCCGTCAGCGCTACGGGCAGTGTGAACTGCTTGGACGCCGGAACGACCATCATGCAGTATATAGGCTGTAACATTGCCCGTCTGGATAATCAGAACCTTCGGCGGGCGCTTGGAGCGGGAATCAACCGGCCTTATGTGGTCAGCGCGTTTCTCTCTGGACATGGAAGCGCCGCCCAGTTTCCCGTTTCGCCCCTTTCGCCGCTGTACCCAAAGGAACTGGAGGAGCGCTTTGCCCTGGATACGTTTTCCAGCCTGCTTGCGGAGAGCGGGTATGGGGCTGAAACGGAAGAGGAAGCGTCAGGCCCGCTGACGCTGCTGGTCAATGAGGAAAACAGCTTCAAATGCTCCATTGCGAATTATCTGGCGGAGACCTTGACAGATGGAGGCCTGCCGGTGGAGGTGCGGAGCCTGCCATGGGAGGAGTATACTGCCGCCTTGGCTATAGGGGACTTTGATCTCTATTATGGTGAGGTGCGCTTGACGGCGGATTGGGACCTGCGGGACCTCCTTGGCACCGGCGGAGCACTGAACTATGGAGGCTGGTCCGACGGGCAGACCGATCAGCTTCTAGCCGCCTATGCAGGGGCCGGGGACCGGACAGCTGCGATGAAGGACCTATGTGCCTATTTGCAGATTCAGGCGCCGATCCTGCCGGTGTGCTTTAAGTCCACCTCTGTTCTGGTGCAGGCCAATGTGGTGGAAGGACTGTCGCCCACGATGGCGGAGGCATTTTATGGACTCTCCGGCTGTACAATCCATCTGCAAGAGGAACTGGAAAGTGAAAGCCCTGACTAGCTCTCTTCGACTAGTCAGGGCCTTTTCGTTATCCAAAGCATTCCAAGGAAGCCGTGAGGTCATAGGAACGGGAAGGGAAAAACGCTGTACCGGGCAATGGCACAGCGTTTTTTTCTCAATAGTAGCGTTTCTTGTTCTTGCGGGCGGCCTCAGACTTCTTGCGCCGCTTCACGCTAGGACTCTCGTAGTGCTCTCTTTTCCGAACTTCCGCCAGCACGCCGGATTTTGCACAACTGCGCTTAAAACGTTTCAGAGCGCTGTCGATGGATTCGTTTTCCTTCACGTGGATTTCAGACATCTATATTTTCCCTCCCTCCGAGGTATCCGGTTCAATCCAGGATACTTTAAGGGCCATGATTTATGGCTTTATCAAAGCTCATTATACAGATTCCGCCCAAACTTGTCAAGAGGATTTCCGAAATCTTCCCAGGAAACCTTTTGACATATCATTTAATATTCCCGAATTTTTGCAGATGATTCTGAAGCGGAGGCAGCAAATTCCAAAACGGCGCGAAGAACAAATTCTGAAAACCTCTGCGTCTTAGGACAGACAAGGACACGCTTTCCTGTTTCGTCCACAAGCCGGGCCAAACCGCCGTCAGGCACCAGCGCCAGATCTGCCAGCCGCAGCATGGGAACATCCAGAACGGTATCCCCGGCGCAGACCAGCAGGGAAGAAGCGAACCGCCGCCGGGCTTGAAGAACGCCTGCGCCCTTGTGAAGCTCTGGCGGGAAGAAGTAGAGCTTCCGTCCAGAAGGCTCCACAGTCAAGGCAGTGCGGCCCTGGAAAAACGCTTTGCAGTCTTCCATAGGCGTGCCTTCCGGACAGACGGCGAAGAGGTACAGTCCATCCACCATTTTCCGCCGGAGGCACCAGTCATAATTTGGCAGTTCCCGGTAGAGCTGGGCCAAATCCGATTGATGCCGCGCCGCCTGCCGAAGAGACTCCTTCATCCAGTTCGAGTCTGGTGTGCCATGGTCCAGAAGGATGCCGCCGTTGGTGGTGACCGCCCAGGCAGGTTCCGAACCATTAGGCCACTGGATGCGCTGATACTGGGCAATCGAGCGCGTTGTTACTGGCAGAAGGGTCACGGCGTCGGAAACGGCGGGCAGCAGCTCCTCCCATACGGCAGAAGTCATGAAACCCTGCTCTGCGCCATCCAGAAGCTCCACGCAGACATCCCCCGGCCGGCGATGCTTGTGGGAGAAGAGCAAAGTGTTGTCTAAGTCCGTCGCAAACAGTATCTTTTCCATTCAGCGCCTCCTCCCACATGCAAAGGGTCAGTTGTCTGCCAGGTTCCGAATTAAACCGCAGGCACGATAGTTTTGAAGCGGGAAGGGGATCACTTCCACGCCCTTTTCCCGCGCCAACTGGTAAAGATGCCCTAAGTGCGGTTCGTCGTCCAGGCGGTGTACCAGCAGCTTCCAGGGAACTCGCCGCAGCAGGACGCGAGTGGCCTCTCCAATGCCCGGCTTCACAAGATTGATATCCTGAATGCCAAAGGTCCGGCAAATCTCCTGGACCTCTTCCAGACCCGTGCGCCCCCCGCCTGGCCGTGGTGGAATCAGCGGGGGTTCCTCAGGAAAATGAGCCTCTACCGCGTTGATAAAGCTGTAGGTCAAATCCTGTCCCTGGAGCTGCTGGTAGAAAGCCGCGCCATGGAATTCTCCGGGATGAATGATATCAGGGCGGTAAAAGGTGCGGCTGAGCAGGCCGGAGACTGTGGAATTCAGGCAGGAGCTGGCAATCAAAAAGTCCTCCTGCGTGCCGCTGAACGCTGCGATATGGGCCGGGTCCGACAGCACCGCCAGCCCCGGGGCTACCGCCGGATAGTCCTCCATAGCGGCGGTCAACTGCCTCTGAATGGCCCCTTTCCCAGTCCAGCCGTCCACAAACTGGATTTGTTCCGCTGGGTGGCGGGCCAGGATGTAGTCCATAGCCGCCCGGTCGATGCCCCGGCCCCGAATGATGGAAAGGGTGTAGTGGGGCGCGGGGATGCGGCGGCGTTCCAGATAGTGCTTTATCAGAACGCCAACGGAAATGCCCGCCCGCGCAAGAGAGACCAGCACCACAGGCCCCTTTTTCTCCCAGAGCTGCCGGGAGACAGAGGCCACGGCCTGTGCAGTTATGCCTGCGTAACGGTTCAAAGCGTCCTGATAGGCTTGAAGATAGGCGGGGGAAGGCTCGTATTCTATGGGAAGCATCTCTGAGTAATGGACGCCCTGCTGAATTCTGGCCTCCCGTTCTGCAGTTCCCATCGGTTCTACCAGGCCGGTGATGTCCTTCAGGAGAATAGTCACATCTTCTTTACGGTAAGAGCTGAACATCAGCCGCCTCCTCCCACCAGAAACTGTTTTCCGCAGCCATGGACCTGTAATACGGCAGAGAGGTCCTGGAGTCCAGCCTCACCAGCCTTATCAGTGACGAGAATCACGGCGTCATAGCGGTCCAGATTGTAGAGGTAGGACGTTCTGCCCTCGTCAAAGAGGCTCCGAAGACGCCAGCCCTCCCGGATAGGGTAGTCATCTTGACTGCAAACGCCGATAGGACTGCGGGTAGCGGCATGGCACTGGACCTGGAAGCCGCCTTGATGCTCCAGCACCGCGCCCAGGACCAGCCCAGGGAACATACACTCTTCCGCCCCAAGGACAAGGATGTTTGCGCCAGCGGGGAGGGTTTCCTGGAAGTGGGGAAGCAGGCTCTCCGCCTTCCGGATGGACACATCAACATAGTCACAGGCCAGAACACCCAACTGCGGTTTGCAGAATGTGACTGGAATGTGCTCCCATACCGCGGAAGAAGACTCTGGCGGCGGGACAGGGTCGGAGACGGCAAAGCGCTGGACGGCTTGATTGTAATCATTCGGAGGCAGCTTCACCAGATACCGGCTGAGAATTCCCGCAGAAGCAAGACGCGCCTCATTTTCTGGAGAGACCCGGTTCAGGATGGAGGCCGCTGCAAGCCGTTTTTCCCGCAAAGCCGGAAAGCGCTGGGTTATCTGGTCCACCATGTTGATAAGTGTCTGCCCGGTGGAGATCTCGTCGTCTACGAAAATCACCGCAGGGGTCCGGGCCAGCCAGTCCTCCATTTCGGCACAGTACAGGACCTGTTCCACCGCATGGCTGTGCTCTTCCTGAAATTCCACCGCACTGCCCTCCGGCAAAGGCTCCCGGGTAGTGTGTACGTATACGCACGCCGGCCCGAAGCAGCCGGCGGCCATGGCCCCGATGGCCGTGGCTGTCTCAGCAAAGCCGATTACCAGGGCGGCTTCGGGGAATTCCTCTGCCAGTGTTTTTCCCAGCGTTTGCATCATTTGCAGGGCCTTCCGGGGACTCACCGGCATATGTTTTGCCTGGAGAGGGTTAACCAGCAGGTAGGAGCGTTTCGGATTGTGGATGCGCTTCGCCAGGCGCAGAGTGTCGGCGATGGTATAGTGCGGCATGAGCATATCCCTTTCAAAGTGTTATAGAATTTTTCACGCCAAAGAACGGCGCGCCTCCAGAATCAGCCGGGGGAAACGCCGTAGATTTGTGCCAGCTTGCAGATATGTCCAGCCCATTTGGCATGGCACTTCACCTCGTTCATCCGGGACCCGCCTGCGCTTTTAGCAACGCCATAATCATCAGCGGTCCAGCCTAAGATGCTTTGGGCGTCCTCATAGTCCTCTTGGGAAACCTGCATTCCCTGGAAAATAATGGGGAGCTGAGCGGGGTGGACAGCGCTTTTTCCAATGAATCCGTTCAGCCTGTCCAGTTCTACCTCGCGCCGCAGTCCTTCTGCCCAGGGTCCGGCAGGGTCCAGGCCAAAGTATTCCCAAACAGGACCGGAAACCACATAGTCCGCCGAGAAGACCTGGAGAATGTCTACCAGGATGTCCCGGATCACACCAATGTCATAGATGCTTTGGTGGATGGAGCGCCGGAGGCCGTAAAGATTGCAGAAGTCGTTTCCCCCTACCCGGACATTCAGCACACAGCCCCGAACGCTGTCCAGAATGCGCTTGACCCGCAGAAGCATGGAGGTTCGGCTTCCCGGCTCAGCAATCATGCCGCTTTCCAGAGTGGGCATGATGTAGAGGGGAGCGGAGGTGCGGCTTTCGTTAAACGCCTTAATCAGCCGGGCGTACTCCCCGCCGTTGGAAAGGTCGAATTTGGGCAGGATGTACCCTGTGAGCAGCTCCTCCAAGCCTCCCAGGAGATGATGTACCCGCTCCAGGTGCCGGGGACTGCGCACGCGGACGAAAAGCAGAGGCAGGTCCGCCGTCCCGGCCAGGGCTTCCAGAGTCCTAACCAGAGTCTGCTCCGCCAGCGGAAGGGCGGCGTCCTGGATGGAGTCCTCCAAGCAGAACGCCACCGAGGTTAGGCAGGGATAGACGCGCTCTTTGATTTTCCGGGCCATGCCGCCGTTCAGCGCGGGGGTGTACAGCAGGCCCCCCAGACGGTACGGCAGCAGCTCGTCCGCCTTCCAGTTATGTTCCATCATCATGCTCCTATTCCACTTCTACACCATAGCTCTCGCACAGGCGGCGCAGGCCGTCCCGGTAACCGGAGGCTACAAAATTCAGCTTCCACTGTCCCTTGTAGCGGTAGATTTCCACTGCAACCAAGGTCTTTTCGATGCTCAGCTCATCCAGTTTCAGACGGCACAGCTCTTTTTCCCCAGAGAAGACCCGCAGAAGAGGCTCCTTCAGCAAGGAGAAATTTTTCTGCGGGTCGTCGCCATAGACAGAGTAACACACTGCAATACGCTCTACCGAAGGGTCCAGCTTCTCCAGGTCTGCCAGCATGAGCGCAGGAGATTTCCCCGCCAGCCGGACGGAACGGTTTCGGGACTCCGGATTGTTGAAGAACAGGAAATCGGAATCCCCACGGACCCGCTGATTGCCCTGGAGAAGAAAAACATAGCTGTCCACATCAAGACTCTGCCGCGGCTCCTGAAACTCCAAAGCGATTTTCATCACGCCGCTGCCCAGTTCTGGGAATCCTGTCCGCTGCCCCCGCTTCATGGAGGGAACGCTTTGATCCAGAACAGAGGGGGCCAGAAGTTCTGCGGGCGGCGTGATTTGCACCGGTTCGAGGTCCTGGGGAACGGAAGCAGGCGCATCCCGCCGCTGGGGAGCGTCCTTTTTCGCCGTACCCGTGACACAGATCCGGCGGATGACCCCAGTTTTTACCAGGAGGTCGCCATAAAGGATGGTGTTGTCCCGGAGCTCGCCCGTCCGAAGGGTGATGGTCTGGGCGCCTTTCGCCAAACGGGAGGGAGACAACGTCAGTCCTCCGATCGCGCATTCCAGTTCCGCCAGCGCCGCTGCCTGGAGGGAGACAGAGAAGATGTTTTCCGCTCCTGCCGCGAAGACGCCCAGGGCAATCAGCGGCGGAAGCTCCCAGTGCATGGCCTCATCCGGGAAGCCTTCCAAATCGCCGCTGACCTCCACCTGTTCCAGCTTTGGATAGGGATAATATGTACGAATGGCGGTACGGCTGACCGCGTTGGGTTCTGTTACCTCTACCCGGATATTTTTCAGCGTCACATCTGGGGAGAGGATTTCCAGCACTGGACCGCACGCAGCCCAGAGCGTGGCGCCGCCGCCGTCGAAAACACAGGGCCGGTCTATCCGGAGGGGGCCCTCATATTCGCCGGGGGCCAGAGAAAAAACCATTCCCCCTTTATCCTGATCGAATCGCTCCTGCAGCCTGTTCATGACCACCGCTCCCATCCAAAAATATCCAACTCACTTTTCCGCCTCCGCGCTGTGATTCATTGGAGCGCAAGCAATACGGCGGAAACAGAAAAGAAAATTGGGTGTTCAGGCCGAT
>CAOJHG010000118.1 GCA_948435975.1 uncultured Oscillibacter sp.
CGGTCCTCGGGGATGTGGCTCATATCCGCGCCTCTTTGGCGGATGGTCATATGGGTGATATCCTTTCCGCAGAGGGTGATGGTCCCTCCAACAGTCTTTTCCAGTCCGGTGAGGCCGTAAATCAGCTCAGTCTGGCCGTTCCCGTCGATGCCTGCGATGCAGACAATCTCCCCCGCCCGTGCGTCGAAGGTGACGCCATTCACCGCGTTCTTCCGGTGGCCCTTGGACGGCACCACCAAATCCTGTACATGGAGGACAACTTCCTTAGGCTGCGCGGGGGCCTTCACTACCTCCAACTGCACAGGCCGGCCTACCATCATGTTGGACAGGGTCTGCTTGTCCGTATCCTTTGTCTCCACGGTGCCGATGTATTTTCCCTTCCGCAGAACCGACACCCGGTCTGCCACAGCCATAATCTCATTGAGCTTGTGGGAGATGAACAGGATAGACTTTCCCTCCTTTGCAAACTCTTTCATGGTCGCCATCAGCTCGTCAATTTCCTGGGGCGTCAGGACGGCGGTGGGTTCGTCGAAAATCAGGATCTCGTTGTCCCGGTAGAGCATTTTCAGAATCTCCACCCGCTGCTGCATACCGACGGTGATATCCTCTACCCTGGCGTCCAGATCCACCTTCATGCCGTAGCGCTCGGACAGGGCCAGCACCTTCTCCCGGGCTGCCTTCTTCTGCAAAAATCCCATCCGGGTAGTCTCCGCCCCCAGGATGATGTTGTCCAGAACCGTGAAGACGTCAATCAGCTTGAAGTGCTGGTGTACCATGCCGATGCCCAGGGCGGTGGCGTCGTTGGGGCTGTTGATCTTGACGGCCTCCCCATTCTTCCGGATCTCTCCCTTTTCCGGCTGATACAGGCCGAACAGCACACTCATCAGCGTAGACTTGCCCGCGCCGTTCTCCCCCAGCAGTGCGTGGATCTCTCCCCGGCGAAGCTGCAAGGTGATATCATCATTGGCGATGATACCTGGGAATTCCTTGGTAATATGCAGCATTTCGATGACATTCTCAGACTGCAAAATTTCCTCCCCCACTTTCTTTTTGAATTTCTCCGGCGCGGGTATCTAAACAAGCACACAAACGCCGTTGCATGGATATTCCCCATTCGTTCATGAGATTCCACCAGCGGCGGGCAAACGGAGCTGCAAACGTCCGCAGGAGTACAGGAACACAGAAACGGATGGGGCCCATTGAGGATAGTATACAATGTCCGCCGCCGAAAAACAAGAAAATTTATTAGATTTTGTTAAATTTTCTTAATGCAAATCTTGGCAGGCCGTCTCTCAGACAAGCTGGGGCGAAAAACACGGCCTCCAGAGCGGGAAACCGCAATTTCTCCTCCAAATGATTGACATTCCAAATTTTGCGAAGCATAATAAGCAAGGAAAAACTTCATCACGGATGCCCGCATCCACGAAAAGAGGAAACCAGCATGGATACTATCTATATCACCGGACACAGGAACCCGGACACGGACTCCATCGTTTCAGCCATGGCCTATGCCGCCTTCAAGAACGCCCTGGGGGACCGCCAATACCTCGCTGCCCGCCTGGGACAAGTCAGCGATGAGACACAGATCGTTCTGGACCGCTTCGGCTTCCAGCCCCCCCGCCTGATTACCAACGTGCGGACCCAGGTGCGGGATCTGGCCTACGACACGCCGCCCACCCTCTCCGCCGCCGCCACCATCAGCCGGGGCTGGGAAATGATGCAGAACAACAAAATCTCCGTCCTCCCCGTCACCAACGAGGACGGTACGCTCTATGGAATGCTCTCCGCCGGTGACGTGGCCAACTACGACATGACCTCCGTTCTCAATCCGGTAGTGCAGGAGATTCCCGTTTATAACCTGCTCTCCGTCCTGGAGGGAAAGATCCTCAACGAAGGCCGCGAGGGAAAGGAATTCATCTCCGGCGCCATCACTATCGCCCTTCCTGCCGGGCGGGAACACCTGCTCTTCTCCAATCAAAACAGCATCGTCGTCTGCGGGGACCAGCCGGACATGATCCGCCGGGCGCTGGAACTGCAAGTCAACTGCGTCATCGTCTGTCAGGCGGAAGTAGACCCCGAGCTGCTCCACACAGACACCAGCACCTGCATCATCTCCACCCCCATCGACCCTTACCAGGCCGTGCGCCTTATCAGCCACGCGCTCCCCATCTCCCGCATCTGCAAAAGCCAGGACCTGGTCTCCTTCCGGCTGGACGACTATATCGACGATGTGAATAACGCCGTCCTGGAGAGCCGCTTCCGGGCCTACCCCATTCTGGACGAGGAAGGCCGGGTTGTGGGGATGCTCTCCCGGTTCCACCTGCTGCGCCCCCGCCGGAAACGGGTGGTGCTGGTGGACCATAACGAGAAATCACAGTCCGTAGTGGGGCTGGACCAGGCGGAAATCCTGGAAATTGTGGACCATCACCGCCTCGCCGACATTGAGACGAAGAATCCCATTTATGTCCGGAACGAGGCCGTAGGCAGCACCACCACCATCGTCGCGGAGATGTACCAGGAAAAGGGCCTCATGCCGACGGCCAACATGGCGGGGCTGATGGCGGCGGCGATTGTGTCGGACACTGTCATGTTCAAGTCGCCCACCTGCACAAAGCGGGATATGGACATCGCCCACCGTCTGGCCCGTATAGCCAATGTCTCTCTGGAGGACCTGGGGAAAGCGATTTTCTCTGCAAGCTGCGGAGATGACAAGACCGCCGCGGCCATGCTGAACACGGACTACAAGGAGTTCCACATCGCGGGGCACAACCTGGCCGTCAGTCAAATCACCACCATGGATTCTGACCGTCTTCTTGACCGGCAGGAGGAATTCCTGGACGTTATGCGGGGCATCCGGCAGAAGCGGGGGCTGAACACCGTGCTGCTGATGATTACCGATGTGCTGCTGGAGGGGACCCACCTGCTGTTTGTAGGGGACGAGGATTCCATCCGGCAGGCGTTTTCCATTGATGGCGCCGTTAGCTGCGCCTTTTTGCCGAAGATTATGTCTCGAAAGAAGCAGGTAATCCCCATGCTGTCCGCTCTGTGGGGCTGAGTACAGTTTATGATGATTCTGGAAACAGAGCGGCTGTATCTGCGGGAGCTGGAGCAGCGGGACTTTGATGCGCTGTGCGGGATTTTACAGGATGAGAAGGCTATGTACGCTTATGAAGGGGCCTTCAGCAGCGCGGAGGTGCAGGAATGGCTGGACCGGCAGATTTCCCGTTATCACAAGTGGGGGTTTGGCCTGTGGGCGGCGGTCCTGAAGGAGACAGATGCGCTGATTGGGCAGTGCGGACTGACCATGCAGCCATGGAAGGGCCAGGAGCTGCTGGAGATCGGCTATCTCTTTCAGCGGCGGCACTGGCATCGGGGATATGCGCTGGAGTCCGCGAAAGCCTGTAAGCGCTACGCCTTTGAAACACTGAAGGCAGAGGAGGTCTGTTCCATCATACGGGACACCAACACCGCCTCTCAAATGGTCGCACTCCGAAACGGCATGACGGCGGCGGACACTTGGATAAAGCACTACCGCGGAACAGATATGCCCCATTGCCGTTACGTGGTCCGCAGCTCATGACAGCAAAACAGGAGCGGCGGGAAAACGCACCCTGCCGCTCCTGTTCGCAATATGAAATCCGTCAGTCTTCAGCGCTCCCATTCTCGGGCGTGTCGCTCTCCAGCAGGGCCTTCGCACTGGCAGCCAGACCCGCCAGACCTTGCAGCTCGCTGGGGATGATAATCTTCGTAGCCTTTCCGTCGGCAATCTTCTCCATGGCCTCCAGCGCCTTGAGCTTCACTACCTGATCGTTGGGCGCGGCGGCGTTCAGCAGGCGCAGAGACTCCGCAAGGGCCGTCTGCACCCGGGTAATGGCTTCCGCCTCGGCTTCTGCGGCCATGATGCGGGCCTCCTTCGCACCCTCAGCCTGGAGGATGGCGGCCTGCTTTGCGGCGTCGGCGCGGAGGATGGCGGCCTGCTTCTCGCCCTCGGCTACCAGGACCTGGGACTGCTTCTGCCCCTCCGCCTGAAGGATGGATTCCCGGCGTTCCCGCTCGGCCTTCATCTGCTTCTCCATGGCGTTCTGGATTTCCTTGGGCGGGATGATGTTTTTCAGCTCCACTCGGGTGATTTTGATACCCCAGGGGTCTGTAGCTTCGTCCAGGATTGCCCGCATCCGGGAATTGATAACGTCCCGGCTGGTGAGGGACTGGTCCAGCTCCAGCTCGCCGATGAGGTTCCGCAGGGTGGTGGCGGTAAGGCTCTCAATGGCGTTCATAGGATGCTCCACGCCGTAGGTATACAGCTTGGGGTCTGTGATCTGGAAATAGATAACGGTGTCGATCTGCATGGTGACGTTGTCCTTCGTAATGACCGGCTGGGGAGGGAAGTCCGCCACCTGCTCCTTCAGGGAGACCTTTTTCACAATCCGCATGATAAAGGGGATTTTGACGTGAGGTCCCTGGTTCCAGACTGTGTAAAACCGCCCCAGACGCTCCACCACATAGGCCCGGGACTGCCGGACAACGCTGACGTTCACGATGACCAGCAAAACCAGAAGGATGACGACAATGGCAACCGGAATCCACCAAAAACTCATTTTACTACCTCCGTTTGTTCTATAAGATTCACCAAGAGCTTCACGCCCTCAATGCGCTGGATTTTCACCCGTGCTCCGGCTGGGATCACCTCGCCCCCGGCGCTACGGGCAGTCCAGGTCTTCCCGTCCACATACACCGCGCCGGACGCCCGCTCATTGTTCACGTCCTCCGTCACTCTGGCCACCGCGCCAATGACCCGGTCCGCGTTGGTTGGGACGCCGGGCTTGTTCCAGAACTGGCGCACCAGGGGGCGGCTGACTGCCAGGGCGGCTGCGGACACGCCGGCAAACACCAGCATCTGAATCCCCACAGCCGCATCCAGCATGGACGCCGCCAGCGCCGCCAGTGCCCCAGCCACAAACCACACAGATACCATGCCCTCCGTCAGCAGCTCCACTATGCCAAAGGCCACAATCGCCCCCAGCCAGACCCAAATCATCAAATTCATGGAAACGCCTCCTTTCCGCTATTCTTACTTATGGCCTCAGTATAACATAGTTCCTCCAGAAATACTATTTCATTTCTGTTACAAGATTAAGAGGCGGCGGGAAAAACGGCGGCCTGACCCTAAGAAGCCGTCCCGCCTGAATTTTCGGTTGCAATTTCCCTTCCGGCGTGGGATAATAGAAAAATCCTTCTCCCTTTTTCCAGGGAACGCCGCTGGAACAAAACGGAAATGACAGAAAGCGCAGGAATTCTATGGAAGCATACGCCGCACAGGACGACAATCCCCTCCTCACCGCCCGCCGCTATCCAGAACCGCCGGAGGAGGGCCTTTGCAAACGCGGGCCCTACCAGCGGGACCGGGACCGTATCCTGCACGCCCGGTCCTTCCGCCGGATGATGCACAAGACCCAGATTTTCAACGCCAACCTGGGGGAGCATTACCGCAACCGCCTTACCCACACTCTGGAGGTCTCCCAGATTGCCCGCTCCATCGGCAAGGTCCTGAAGCTGAACGACGAGCTGATTGAGGCCATCGCACTGGCGCACGACCTGGGCCACACCCCCTTCGGCCACACCGGAGAACGGACGCTCCACGGCATTCTTTCTCAGGGCCTGCTTCCGGACGTGCCTGCGCTGGGGCTCTCCTTCAAGCATAATTTTCAGTCCCTCCGGGTGACCGACCAGCTAGAAACCCGCTGTGACCGTTATCCCGGCATCAACCTGACCCTGGCCGTCCGGGAGGGCATCCTCAAGCACACGAAACCCGGCTACCAGCCCGGCCAGATTTTGGACTATCCCGACATGGACTTCGGCGGCATGGACCTTTCCGCCCCCTCCTTCACGCTGGAAGGCCAGGTGGCCGCCGTCTCCGACGAAATCGCTCAATGCACCCACGATCTGGAAGACGGCGTGCGCAGTAAAATCATCCCCTTTGCGGATGTTCAGGGTGCTCCCCTTCTGGTCCGGGCGGCAGAGGCCCACGGGGTCCCTCTTTCCGAAAGGCCCCTTTCCTACGACGCAAGGAACCGCCTCATGAAAAACCTGGTGGGCTTCTTGATCGAGGACGTGTGCCGGGAATCCCTCTCCCGCATCCAGAACTATCTCCACCGCTTCGGTCTGCCGGAGGACGGGAGCTTCCGGGAAACCTGCGTGTTCTTTTCCCCTGAAACCGCGCTCCAGGTAGAGTCTATGCTCAGCGACATCCACCGCCGCTTGGTCTGTTCCGAACGAATCACCATCGCCGACACCAAGGCCCAGCAATTCATCCGCACTCTTTTCCGGGCCTACTACCTCCAGCCCAAGCAGCTCCCTGATTACATGCTCCAGCGCTGCTGCAAACAGCGGGGGGCCTCAGCCTTCGACCGTCTGACCCTGGACGACGGCGCTCTGCGGCAGGACCCGCTGTTCCTCCGCGCCCTCAGCGACTACATCGCCGGCATGACGGACCAATACGCCGCCAGAGAGTTTATGCGGCTGACAATGCCGGAATACACATAACACACATCCGGGCGCCTGGGTCTCCGGCCGGGGCGCCTGCATTCTGAACAATGGGAGGCAGGCATGATTGACATAACCGTTCACGGCGGGCCAAAGGGGAAAATCATCCGGGACGCTGTTCATGGGGATATCTTCATTGAGGACAAGTTTTTGCAGGTCATCGACACGCCGGAATTCCAGCGAATGCGGCGCATCAAGCAGCTCGCCGCCGCCAGCCTTGTCTTTCCCAGCGCGGACCATTCCCGATTTTCTCACAGTCTCGGGTGCTTTGCCGTCATGAAGCGCATCATCAGCCGCTTTGACGGCATCTTC
>CAOJHG010000119.1 GCA_948435975.1 uncultured Oscillibacter sp.
AAGCAAAGCCGCCCCTGATAGACCTCTCCCCGCACATGGCGGCAGCCCCCATTCTCCGCCCCGCAGATTGAGCACACACTCCGCCCCATGCTGCATCCCACGCTGACCTCCTTCTTAATACCGCCCTCAATCTCAGCAATCAGGTCCGCGTTCTTCTCCGTCCGCAGCAAATAGGCCCACCCCTTGAGCCAGCAGTATCCATCTCCGGCAGCAGTCGTCACAGCATCCTCCCGCACCACCTCCGTCCGGTAGATCCTGGCCGTCTGTCCATGAGCGGACCACTGATGATCGAATATCCCGCTCTTACCCAGAAACAGCCGCCCCAGCGCTTCCAAGCTCTCTTCATGGAACCGCTCATAATCCCGGTCGATTTCGTTGTCACACAGCCGCACAGTAAAGGCATATACTTGGTCCTCTGTCAGCTCCGCCTTAGCCAATTGGTTAATCAACGCCATATCCGCCCCAAAATCCTGCATATGATTCATTCAACGCCCCTCCAATCTGTCATTCTCCAGCCGCAGCTTCCGGGCCTGTTCCCTATACAATTCCGCCTTAGCCTCTTCCACCTCATCCTGCAAGTTGATATCGTCCCATATGATTTCAAACCCGCAGGCGAACCCGTGCATCCGCAGCCACAGCCGGCAGACCCGTTCCACCACCGGCGTCAAGGTCCGCCGAATCGCTGTGATTTCGGTCGTCAGCATATCGGCCTGCTGTGCGCTCATCCGTTCAGTTGAATTCCAGCTCAGCCCCAGCATAAACGGCGGGATACCTGTTTTGGCTACAATCTGTTCCAAAATCTGCCGCACCGGGACTTCACTCTCCAAAACCGGCGCATCCCCGCCAATTACTTTAATGTCCACATCACCCACCGCGACAAAATCCCGCACGCTCCCGCCCCGAGACTCCCGCATGGCCCTGGCCCACTCTCCCGCCAGCATATTCCCCCGTTCCGCGGCCCCAGCGCCATCCCCATTCCGGCAGGTCACAGCGAACCGCACATTTCCGCACCGCTCCCAGTTCACGCCAATGGTATGGTAAATCTTCATCAAAATCTCCGCCAAAAAGGGCAGCGACCGCAGCAGGGAAACCCCATATGGATTCTCCGCCTCCGGATTCAGCGGCGTAAACAGCAGCAGATCCTGATAAGGCAGCTCTGCCATCCGCCCGCTCTCATCCGGCCCCCAGATCATAAACTCCAAGGGGGACTCTCCCTCGTGAATCTCGATATCCTCCACCCGGCCGCACAGCAGCGCCGCGATTTCCCGATTTCCCGCGGCGGGCAGGATCTCCCCCACAGCCCGTCCATAGGTCAGCAGGGAATCTAAATAACAATCCAAAAACGAATTGACGCCAAACTGTCCCCGGCCAGCCGGCACAGTCCGCAGGAAAGCGGAAAGTCCCGCCTCTGCATCCAGGTCCGTACAAACCGCCGTCACGCCCCCCGTCATACGGATCAGCTTGTAAACCGCCGCGTCCACCACCGGAACAGCCTCCCGCACAGCCCGGTAAAGCCTCGCCTCGCCGCTTCGAAGCGGAACGTAATCCCGTAGCGCCCCAAAGGGATGCCGTTCCCCATTCCGCAGTTGGACCTCCGCCGCACGCGGGACCGTTCCCCGTTTCTTCCACAGCCGCATAAACCGCTCAACTCCCTTTCAAAATTCAAGCCTACCACGTCCCCCGCTCCACAGACACAACGGCAAACGCTTCCGCCCCGCTCAAAACATCCATAGCAAAATACCGCAGCTCATCCATAGAATGGTCGTCCCGTTTCCGAGGCGCGTCCCGTTCTCCCCGCTCGTCCCAGCAGTAAAGGTCCATCTCCCGTAAACAGTCCCGGCAGCTCTTGCAAATCACCAAGCGTTTCCGCCGCAGCAGGTCCGCCGTCACCCGAATCCCGTCCGCCACGTCGTTGTCAGCCTTGACAACCGCGAATCCCCGTCTCTGCAAAACCTGAATAAAGCTGGCCGCCGACGGGTCCACGATCACTCTCTGAAGCCTCCGTCCCGCCGCCAGTCTGTCCAAATCGTCCGCATACTCTTCATCAGTCCTCTGCCGCCCCATTTTCTTAGAGTCATAGTAAAACTCCTCCACGCGGTACCAAACGCCGTCCCGCAGTCCCCACAGCCCGAAGGAGGCCGGATTCACAGTCCCATAATCCACAGAAACCCTCCACTCCTGAAACGCTCCTTCCGGGACCTCCACCGCATCCCGTTCCGTATCAAAGAAGTCGTAAACCCTCCCCTGTGCCGCGGTCCACTCTCCCAGCACAAACCGTTGGTAAAACACGCCGGAGCAGCTCCTCCGGTACCGCTCCCGAATCTGTTCCGGCAAAGCGGGATTATCCTCCATGGTAAAATGCAGGTGCAGCGCCCTCCGCTCTTTGGCCTTGAGAATCCATTCCTGATAAAGCCAATGCTGAGGGCCTTCCGGATTGCAGTTGACCCAAATCCGGCTTCCATTCACGCTGCACCGCGCCGCTGCCTGTTCCACAAAGGACCTGGGCATCAGCGCGGCCTCATCCAGCAGCACGCCCGCCAGGGTACTCCCCTGAATCAATGCCGCACTGGACTCATCTCGGCCCCCAAACAGCAAAAACCGGTTTTCCCTTCCTCCGAACCGTACAATCAGCAGATTTTCTCCCCGTTTTTCCCGAACGTCCATCCCCAGCCGCCGCAGGTAGGGCACAAGCTCCGCCAGCAGGTTCCTCCGCAGAGAAGAAATGGTTTTCCCGCAAAGCCCGAACTGCCGTCCGTCAAACACCGCCTGGGCCCACAAGAAAAAGGACAGCCCCATAGAAAAGGTCTTCCCGCTTCTGATGGCCCCATCGCACAAAACCGCATCCCACCGGTCTGACCTCCACCAAGTCAAGACCCGCAACTGCTTTGGCGAAAACCTGATTTTCTTATTATCCGTCCTCCGCGCCTCCTTCCATCTGTCCAGCGGCACTCTCCAGCGCCTGGTAGAGCTCCTCGATTCCGCCGCTGTCCCGCTCCTCCAGCAGATGGCACAGTGTCTCCAGCGCCTTCACCCGGTCCGCCAGCTTGATCTCCACGCCGCCCTTGTCCGTCACGCGAAACTCTGTCACCGCCGACAAATCCAGCGTCTCCGGGTCCATTTCCCGCGGCCTCAGCGCCAATGCGACCGCGTCGTTCGCCCTCCCGAAAGCAAGCTGTGCCAGTCTCCGTACCGCGTCCTCTTTCCGCATCTGTCCAGCCGTACCCTGCCGCATTTTCTCCAGCCGTCTTTCTACGCTTCTCCGTCTCAGCAGCGCCCAGCCATCCTGCAAGCCGCACGTCTCCGCCGCCCGTTCCGGGTCCATGGTCCGCAAAAACACCCCGCAGAATTTTGCAAGAGCCTCCTTCGTTTCCATCCAGTCCCTCCCCCTTCCACACCACTCCCGCTCTGTCAGGAAAGTTGTACGCCTTCATGCACCATCTCCCAAAAAAGCGCAAAAAAAGAGACAGGCGAAAACCGTCTGCCTCTCAAAGCCAACTCCATTTTCAATTTCCGCCGCTGCCCGTTGCTTCCTCCAAAAACCGCCCCTGAAGGTCAAACATATGGTTCATCGGTCCCGGTCCATGTCCCAGATCCAGCATTGCGGACAATGCTCCAAAAATATATTTCTTCGCCCGTTCGATAGAGGTCTCCAGGTCAAACCCCTTCGCCAAGTTGGACGCAATCGCACTGGACAGTGTGCATCCAGTCCCATGCGTGTTCGGATTGTCCACCCGCTTCGAGGTAAAGAAGCAAACGGACCCATCACGCCCAATCAAAACATCGTTAGCGTCGTTGACCTTGTGTCCGCCCTTGCAAAGCACCGCGCAGCCGTAGCGCTCACGAATCTCCTTCCCGGCAAACACCATATCATCGTAGGTCTGGATGCTCCTCCCAGTCAGGAGCTCCGCTTCCGGGATGTTAGGCGTCAGCACGTCCGCCAGGGGAAGCAGCCGTTTTTTCAAGGTTTCCAGCGCATCCTCAGAGATCAGCCGGTCTCCGGAGGTTGCCACCATCACCGGGTCCACCACCAGATTCCGCGCCCCATATTCCTCCAGCTTGTCCGCGATGACCTCAATCAGCGGGATACTGGAAACCATCCCCGTTTTCACCGCATCCGGAAAGATATCGGTAAACACGCAGTCCAGTTGTTCCGCCAAAAACTCCGGCGCGGCCTCCTGGATGCTTTTCACTCCAGTGGTGTTCTGCGCCACCAAGGCTGTCACTGCTGTCAGCGCAAACACGCCGTTCGCCGTCATGGTCTTGATATCCGCCTGGATTCCCGCGCCGCCGCTGGGGTCCGTTCCTGCAATTGTCAATGCCGTTCTCATATCGAAATCCTCCTCAATCCTCTGCGCCATTTCCCCAAAAAGCCCCTACAGCCGTCCCGCCAGTTCCCTCAGCTCCACCGCCGCCGCCCGAACATCCGCCTGTCCAAACAGCGCCGACACCACCGCCACGCCGTCGAGTCCGCAGCCCTGAAGCGTCAAAATATTCTCCCTGCAAATCCCTCCAATTGCCGCCACCGGGATTTCCACCGCCTCCGTAATCGCCCGGAGCGTCTCCCGCGAAACTGGCCTTGCGTTGCTTTTCGTACCAGACATGAACGCCGCGCCCACGCCCAAGTAATCCGCCCCAGCCGCCTGAGCCCGCAGGGCCTCCTCCACATTGTGCGCCGACACGCCCAAAATCCTCTCTGGTCCCAGCAGCTTCCGCGCCCGTCCGGCCTCCAGGTCCGACTGGCCCACATGCACGCCGCAGGCCCCGCACCGCAGAGCAATTTCCACGTTGTCATTGATGATGCTGACCGCCCCCAGCCTCCGGCAAAGCTCCACAAACCGCTCTGCCTCATCCAGCAGCGCAGCCGGTTCCATTTCCTTTTCCCGAAGCTGCACGATCCCCGCGCCGCCCAAAACGGCCTCTTCGATCTGCCGGAAAAACGCCTCATCATCCTCAGCCCAAGTCCGGTCCGTCACAGCATACAGCCGCAATTGTTCTCTCTCGATTCTCATAAACCCGCCCCTCAACAAAAAATCCCGCAGACAGTCCCTCATCCCTGGACCGCCTGCGGCAAAGACACCTATCTCCCTTCGTTGGCATGATCCAAATCAGGTCCTGGGTCGAGGTCTTGCGGCCTCCTCTCAGCCCGCGCACCAGCGGACTCCCCTATTGTGGTTCTCATCATACGCCAATTCGTTTCTGAATGCAAGCCCCTTGACAAACTTTTTCCAGTCTGTATAATAAAGGGTGAAAAACAGGGGAGCCGAAAGGCTGAGAGGAAGCGGAGACTTCGACCCTTTAACCTGATGTGGGTAATGCCACCGTAGGGAGCCATAGGAGAAGGATTGGCGGCGGCATGAGGAGAGGTGTCCGCCGCTTTGTTTTTCGCCACTTCTTTGATGAGAAAGGAGGCAGGAAGAAACGGGGCGTCCCGGGACAGCCGGGAGCGGATGGAGGGGGAGCGCCCTGCGTCCGGGCCAAAAAACAGCGATGGGAAGCCGTGTTCCGGCGTGAGAGGAGGCCAGCAAGCCTCGACCGGTCCCCCGGGCGGACTGCAAATGTTCCGCCAACATCTTGCCATGCAGGGGGAGAACGCTGTAACAGCCGTTTTCACCCTGCCGCGCATTCAAACAAAGGAGCGAAAATGAAAAACACATCCATTAAAAAACTAGCCATTGCAGGCGTGCTCTGCGCCGCAGCGGTAGTAGGCAGCATGTTTGTGACCTTCCCCGTCCTTAGCAGCAAATGCGCCCCAGTTCAGCACATGGTAAACATTCTCTGCGCCATCTTCCTGGGTCCCTGGTACGGCGTCGGCGCGGCTTTCGTCGCCAGTCTCCTCCGGAACCTCCTGGGCGTTGGCAGCATTCTGGCCTTCCCTGGCAGCATGTGCGGCGCACTCCTCTGCGGACTGGCCTACCAAAAAACCAAAAGCCTCCCTCTGACCCTTGCCTCCGAAGTTCTGGGCACCGGCGTGATTGGCGGCCTGGCGGCCTATCCCCTTGCCCTCGCCTTTTTGAACGCCGGCGCCGCCCAAGTAGCCTTCTATGCCTATATTGTCCCCTTCCTGATTTCCACCGCAGCAGGCGCCATCCTGGCAGGCGCACTGGTCTACGCTCTCCAGCGCAGCGGAGCCCTGAAATCCATGCAGGCAGCGCTGAACTGACCCCCTAAGGAGGCCCTATGCAAACGCCCGATTTTACCATCCTGCACCAGATCCGCCAGCGCCGTCCCCTGATTCACTGTGTCTCCAACCTGGTCTCCGCCAACGACTGCGCCAACCTGGTCCTAGCGGCGGGGGCCAGTCCTATCATGGCGCAAGCCCCTCAGGAGGCGGCTCACATCACCGCATCCGCGTCATCCACAGTTCTGAATACCGGGACCCCCAGTGAAGAGAAATTCCGCGCCTGTCTTCTGGCCGGGCAAGAGGCCGCACGTATAAATCACCCCATCACCCTGGACCCTGTAGGCGTTGGAGCAAGTCCCTGGCGCTTAGAGTCCGTAAATCATCTTCTGAAGCACTTTGCCCCCGCCATTCTCCGCGTCAACCTGGGAGAAGCCCAAGCCCTAACCAATCAAGACAGCGGCGAACAAGGCGTAGACTCGCTCACCGCCGCCACCCAATCCCAGCGCCTGGAAACCGCCCTCCGCCTGGCAAAACGCTGGGCGGGGGAAACAGCGGTCCTTCTCTCCGGCCCGGAAGACATCCTCACCAACGGGACCACAGCCTGGAGCGTCTCCGGCGGCAGTGCGCAAATGTCCCAAATCACCGGCACAGGCTGTATGCTGTCGGTCTTATGCGGCGTCTTCTCCGCGGCAG
>CAOJHG010000120.1 GCA_948435975.1 uncultured Oscillibacter sp.
GATTACAGGTCTTGCCATGAAGCTGCTGGACCGCCCTATGACGGACATTATCGCCGTCACCATGCCTTGCTTCGGCACCACGGACCGGACAAAGAACAACGCCGTCATCCTGGCAGAGCGGCTGGGGGCCACCCTGCGGACCGTGGACATCTCCCAGTCCGTCCGCAGCCACTTCCGGGACATCGGCCATGATATTGAAGATCACTCTGTTACCTATGAAAACGCCCAGGCCCGGGAGCGCACACAGGTTTTGATGGATATTGCCAACGGGGGCGGCGGCCTGGTGATTGGCACCGGCGACCTGAGCGAGCTGGCGCTGGGATGGTGTACCTACAATGGGGACCACATGAGCATGTACGCCGTCAACGCCTCCATCCCAAAGACGCTGGTCCGGCATTTGGTGGGTTATCTGGCTTGCGACAACGACAAGCAGGAGCTTCACGACGTGCTGGAGGACATTCTGGATACCCCGGTTTCCCCAGAGCTGCTTCCCGCCGTTCAGGGTGAAATCAGCCAGCGGACAGAGGACCTGGTGGGGCCCTATGAGCTGCACGACTTCTTCCTGTACTACGTCCTTCGCTGGGGCTTTTCGCCAAGGAAGGTATACCGTTTGGCGGTGTATGCCCTGGAGCGGAAATACAGCCGCGGGGTAATCCTGAAATGGCTGAAGGTTTTTTACCGCCGCTTTTTCAGCCAGCAGTTCAAGCGCAACTGTGTCCCAGACGGCCCGAAAATCGGCTCTGTGGCGCTGTCTCCCCGGGGCGATTGGAGAATGCCCAGCGACGCCGTGTACACACTCTGGGAGGCCGAGCTGGAAACGCTCTCCTGACAAAATGCGCCGCAGAAAAACCGCCGCCCGATTGCAGGACGGCGGTTCTCGCGCTGATTCAGTTTTCTTCAGGCCATCCGTTTTGGACAGCGGCCTTCGCTTCCTCCAGAGAGGAGAAGACGGGCTTCAAACCGCTGGTGTCGCTCCCCATGGAGTTGGGCCAGCCGTTCCGCTTTGCCTCCAGGACCTCCTCATAGCTCAGGATCTTCCCGCCAGCGGGCCGGTTGCCTGTGCCGCACTCGAATTCACCAATTACGTTATGCTCCTGATCGTAAAGCGGGATCATCCACCCCGCTATGTTGTTCTCCTCCACCCAGTTCAGGTAGGCCCCGTTCAGATTTAGGTCCGGGCTCCAGCTCAGGCCGGAATCCGCAGTTGCGATATAGCCGTTTTCCCCATTTGTACCCACCGCGGCCAGCAGGTCCGGTTCCTCGCTGGACCCCACAGGGATATCGAAAACCGTGCCATAAGTTTCGCCCTTGCTGTTCCGGCTGAAGCTGGGGCTTTCCACAGGCGCGTTCTCCGCCGGTTCCGGCTTGGCCGCAGTCTTTCCGGCTTTCACAACAAATTCGCCAATGACATCCCCCGCCTCGTTATAGACCGGCAGGGACCGGTCCTCCGCTGCATCCGGGTCCGTCATACCCGTTCGGGTTCCCCAGGCGACCTTGCAATTTGAGTTCAGCTCCTTCAAGGACACATAGCCGTACTCCCCGTTTGAGGCAATCACGCCTACCAGGTCCGGATTGCCCAGGGTATCGGACAGGGACTCGTTCGCCGCGTAGGTCTGGCCGTTCTTGTTCACGGGATACTGTCCGTCCTCTGATTTCGCAGCCGCCGCAGCCGCCAGAGGCGCCAGGGTCTGTGCCCGGTCCTCTGCGGACTTCAGCAGGCCCGCCGGGTCGATGTGTTCCCCGTTTGCCATGATCTCGAAATGCAGGTGAGGACCGGTGGCCATGCCTGTGCTTCCAACTTTCGCAATGGTCTCACCCATCTCCACCGCCGTTCCGGTTTCCACCAATACCGTCTGGCAGTGGGCGTAATAGGTCTCCATGCCGTTTCCGTGCTCCAGAAGAATATAGTTCCCGTTCTGAGCGTCAAAGCCAGTGTCCTTGACAGTCCCGCCTGCCGCCGCGTAAACAGGGTCTCCTGCGGACAGGCCCCCGATATCGACGCCGCTGTGGGGCTTTTCTCCGTCACTGTAGGCCGCGGAAATTTCCATGCTGTCCGACGGCCAAATCATAGCCGCTCCCTTTGGCATATCTTCCTTGACCGCAGGCAGTTCCGCCGGAGAAACGGTGCTCCCGAAGTCCACAGCTCCAACAGCGGCATTGGGCAGCAGGTCGTAGGTCATAACAGCGTCCCCATAAGCCGCTTCCATCAGCAGCTCGTCCACGGGATGGGACCTTTCTACAAAGGAATAGGTCTGCCCGGGGACCCACTCGCCTTTTTCGCTCTCATTCTCCAGGTAATGAACGCTCATGCTTGTACCGTCCTCGCTGACATAGCGGCCGGTGATCCAGATATTCCAACGCCCCTCCAGGTCCGTTTCGGGAATCGTGAAATAGCACACGTCGTCTTCAAAATAAACACTATTCCGCAGTTCCTGCAAAACCGCCATGCTCGGATTGTTCTCCAGCTCTGCGGGGGCGTGTATATCCGCCGGCGGCAGGGACGATTTCCCGCTGTCCTTCATGGCGGAGGTGGCAAACACGGTGGTTACGCACGCCACAGCCAGCAGCGCCGCCGCCCAGGCCAGGGCCGATTTTTTCTTAAACTTCATAATTGCAATAATCCTTTCTTCCATGCCGCTTTTTCTGGAAAAACCGCACAGAGGCACACTCTGGCATTCAGCCAGACGTATCAAGGTCAAGGCGTACAGCTCCCGCCGGTCCTCTCCCAGCGCCCGAAGGGCTTCCTCGTCGCACCGCAGCTCCATGTCCCGGTTTGCCAGGACATAGAGGACCCACGCAGCCGGGTTGAACCAGTGGACGCACAGGGCCGCCGCCAGCACCAGCTTGAACATGCCGTCCAGCCGCCGGATGTGGACGCCCTCATGAGCCAGGACACACCGCAGCGCAGGCCCATCTGAAAGGTCCATCGTCTTCGGAAGCAGGATCACTGGGCATACCAGGCCATAGGTCAGCGGGGCGGCGATCCGGTCAGACACCCGCACCCGGACCGGCCGCCGGACTGCCGTCCACTGCGCCGCGCCAGAGGGACAGTTCTCCGCTGGAAGGGCCTCCTGAAAGCGCCGCCGCCAGCGGAGGTAGTTCGCCAGGAACCACACGCCCAGCAGCACCGCCCCGGCCAGCCATACCGCCTCCCAAACGGGGAATTCCGGCACCGCTGCCGGAGGAGGAACGAATCCGCCTCCTGCCGGCGGCAGAACCATAACAGCATTCACACCCGCCGAAGGAGCCGATGCCGCTGGGGGAGCCGCTTCCCGGCGCAGGATGTCCAGCAAAGTATAGAGGCTGAACCGGGACGCAGGCACGGCAGGCGTTAGAAGCCGCAGCGCCGCTATCCACCACAGCGCCACAAAGGCACCCTTCGGCAAGCGGCGGGCAGTCAGGAGCCGCAGAAGCACCGCAGCCCCAATCAACGCCGCCCCTGCAGCGCTCATTTCCAATAGTTTCACCTGCATCGCTCACTTCATTTCCGCCACGATTTCCCGCAGCTTCGCAATTTGTTCCGGCGTCAGGGCCTTCTCCCGTCCCAGCAAAGAGGCGAACAGCAGGTCCGGCGAACCGTCAAACAGCTTGCCAATCAGCTCTCGCGTCTCCTCCTCTTGGATATCCGCCTTGCTCACCAGCGCATGGCACAGAAAATTCGGCTCGCTCCGCAGCACCGCCCCTTTCGTAATACATTTCTTGATGACTGTGTAAGTGGTGTTCATGTTCCAGCCGGTTTCCGCTTTCAGGATGTCGGAAATCTCCTTGGCGGTTCGGTCGCCTCCGCGCCACAGCACGTCCATCACCTTCAGCTCTGAGTCAAACAGTTTCATGGGATTGCTCCTTTCTGCCAAACTACTGCAATAGTTTATGATGCCATACTATCACAGTAGTGCAGACTTGTCAAGAACTTTTTTGGGGATGGAAAAAGCGCCGGACGAGAAGAACATCCGGCGCTGGGAAGGTCAATTCATTTGCTTGCGGCGGCTGAGGTTCATGGTGCCGTCCTGCATGTTGTTCAGGGTTTCCAGACTTTTGCCGGTGCCCAGGGCGACACAGGAGATGGCGTCCTCAGCAATCATTGTATAGATTCCCGTCCGGGCTGTGACCAGCTTATCAAAACCGTCCACCAGACTGCCGCCGCCGGTCATCACGATTCCGTTGGTGGATACGTCTGCCACCAGCTCGGGGGGCGTGCGCTCCAAAACGGAGTGAATGGCTTCCATAATACGCTCCACCGGTTCCTCAAAGGCGTCCATCATCTCTGTAGAGCTGACGCTCACCACCTTGGGCAAACCGGTCAGCAGACAGCGGCCCTTCACGTCCATAGTAGCCTCTTCCTCCTTCGGGAAGACACACCCAATCTGCTTTTTCATCTCCTCAGCAGTGCGCTCGCCCACCAGCAGATTGTGTTTGCGGCGCATATATTTCACGACGGCCTCATTCAGTTGGTCTCCGGCGATTTTGATGGAAGCGGATTCCACGACGCCGCCCAGGGAAATCACCGCGATATCCGCAGTGCCGCCGCCGATGTCCACCACCATATGGCCGTCCGGCTTGGCGATGTCGATGCCCGCGCCAATCGCGGCTGCTACGGGTTCTTCAATAAGGTAGACCTTCCGGGCGCCGGCGGAGATTCCAGCGTCAATAACAGCGCGCTCCTCGACCTCGGTAATGCCGGAGGGGACGCAGATAATGACCCGCGGCTTGAACAAAGAGACGCTGGTGACCTTATGGATGAACTCCCGCAGCATCCGCTCGGTCATGTCGTAGTCGGAGATAACGCCTTCCCGAAGCGGACGGATGGCGATGATGTTGCCCGGGGTGCGTCCCAGCATGGCCTGGGCTTCCGCGCCGACTTTCAGGAGCTTGCCGGTGTTTTTATCCAGGGCCACCACAGAGGGCTCGTTGAGCACAATGCCCTTGCCCCTGACGAAGACCAAGACGGAAGCGGTACCAAGGTCGATACCGATATCTTTTGACATAAGTGATTCCTCCACAAATCTTTTGTACTATGATGGATGAACGGCTTTCCCGCTCGCACTCTCAAGAATATGCAATACATTATAATGGCAGTCTTTTCAGAATGCAACCCTATTCTTTCCCATATTCCTGCTGATTTTCCGCATTGATGCCAGTCAAAGCTACAGCGGCGCAGAAAATTCCGGAGGCTCCAGCATTCAGAAGGGTCTGCGCACAGGCGGAAAGGGTGGAACCGGTGGTGCAGATATCGTCGATCAGGAGGATACGCTTTCCATAAGGAGCGCCTTCGGCCTGATAGACGTTTTTGACATTTTCCGTTCTGGCGGCGGCGTCCTTCATGCTGGACTGAGCGGGGTTATCCTGAATCTTCCGCAGGAGCCGCACAGGTTTTGTTTTCCAGCGGCGGCAGGCGCTTTCCGCCAGAAGCCGGGCCTGGTCATAGCCGCGCCTGCGGCGGCGTTTTCTGCTGACGGGCGCCCAGGTGACAAGGTCGAAAGCCGCGCCATAGGCTTCTTCGGCACAGAGGCCCAGGGCGTCGCCCAGCGGACCGGCGGCAGAGGCGCAGCCGTGAAATTTCAGGCGGAGCAGTGCCGCCCGGATGGGGCCTTCGTAGTGAAACGGCGCAGCGCATGGTATGTTATCAGCCAACTGACGGAGAGCCGCGCCTTCCTCTGTCCAAGGGGCGGAACTGCGGCATGATTGGCAGATGCCGGGCCTTTCCAGGATCTTTTCGCACAGCGGGCACTTTGGGGGAAATACCAGGTTTTTTACTTCTTCCATAAGGTTCATGGCCTTGTCCCTTCCTGTACGACCGCCGGTGCAGTCAGCGTTCTTTCAGCAATTCGTCATAACTGGTGTGCAGTACGTTTCGGATGCCTCGGAGCTGCGTTGCCCGAATGTGCTGAGCGCCTCTTTCGATTTTTACAAGGCTTTCCCGCGTAATTGCAATGCCTTCCAATTGCAGCAGCCCAACCAGCTCTGTTTGCCTGATTCCGCGCTCCATACGGATTCTCCTGATGTTTGCCCCAATACAAATATCCTGTTTGATCTTCTGTTCCATCATACCAGCCTCGAAAAAGAACCCATCTGAGTCCATTTTGCTTTATTTTATGAAGGGCAGCCGCGGCAAAGGGACTTGTTTGGGTCCACAAAGAGCCGTGCCTGCCGCTAAACCACGGAAGCAAACAGGGAGGCCGCACGGCGAAAATGGCCAGACAAGCACGCGCTACCCAATATTTTCCAATCTATATCAGATATATTCTATTTCGGCCATGCGGAAGGAACGCTTGAAAAGAGCAAAAGAGAGGAGATGAAAAACTTGAAATTCCTTCCTGCTTACAGTATAATAAAAGTCAATAAAAAATGAACGGTGTTCTGGGGGGAATGTCCAGTGACAAAAAGCAAGACCACACGTTTCCTTACTGTCAGCTTAATCTTCGTTTCCGTTTTCTGCATCGTCATCTTTTGCGCTCAGACAGCCTGGATGAACGTCATCGGTTCTGATGCTATCCGAAACCTGGGCGTCATCTACATGTCCGGTATGAGCGAGCAGATTGCCACCCACTTCGGCACTACCATCAACCTCCGGCTCAGTCAGGTGGGCGCGCTGGTGGACTCCGTCCCGCCGGAACGCATCACCGGCGGCAGTGCCATGCGCGTCTCCCTGGCGCATAATGCCCGCTCAAGAGGCTTTGAATACTTGGCTTTTTGCACCAAGGACGGCGTCTTCGAGATGATCTACGGCCCTGAAGTAGAACTGGACGCGCCGGAGATGTTCCTCCATTCTCTCAAGAGCGGCCAGGAAAAGGTTGGAGCGGGAAGA
>CAOJHG010000121.1 GCA_948435975.1 uncultured Oscillibacter sp.
CTTCTGACCTGTGTCATGGAGCTCTCCCACTGTGATGCCGGAACCCTGTATCTGATGGATGACAATGCCCTGCGATTCCGCATCATGTGTAACCATACGATGAAATCCTATTCCGGCGGGGATGGCCAGGAGCCGAATCTACCGCCGGTTCCCTTGACCCGGGAGAGCGTCTGTGCGCTGGCGGTACTGGAGAACAGGTGCATCCGCATTGGGGATGTGCGCCAGTGCAAGGAGTACGATTTGACGGGTCCTATCCGATATGACGCTATGACAGGCTACCACAGTCAATCCATGCTGCCCATGAGGAACCGGGAAGGGGAAATTCTGGGCGTGCTGCAGCTCATCAACGCCATGGATGAAGCGGGAAATGTGCAGGAATTTTCGGAGGACATGGTGCTGGTGTTAGAGTCTGTAGCTTCTCAGGCAGCCATCACCATTCAGAATGTACGCTACATACGGGAGATCAAGGAGTTGTTCCGCTCCTTTGTCCGGGTCATGTCCTCCGCCGTAGATGAGAGAACGCCATATAACGGCAGCCATACCCGCCATATGGCCCAATACGGCGACCGCTTCATCGACTTTCTCAACGCCCGCGGTGAGGGAATGGCGTTCTCTCCGGCACAGAAGGACGAACTGCTGATGAGTGTCTGGCTTCATGATATCGGGAAGCTGGTAATCCCCCTGGAGGTCATGAATAAAATGGCCCGGCTCCTGCCGGAGCAGTACACCGCATTGATACACCGCATGGAGGTCATCCGGCTGCAGGCGGAAATCGACTGCTTGGCCGGCCGCATCTCCCAGGAAGAGAAGGAGGTCCGCGTCCAGGAAACCTTTCGGACGGTGGAGCTGGTAGACAGTATAAACGGGACGGGCTTCGTGACGGATGAGAAGCTGGCGGAGCTGGACAATCTTCGGGAGAAACATTGGACCGACGGAGCGGGCGAATCGCAGCCCTGGATGACGGCAGAGGAATACGCCATGCTCTCTATCCGCAGGGGTACACTGTCCCAGAAAGAACGGGAAATTATGGAGGAGCACGTCGCGGTCACGGACAAACTGCTGTCCCAGATCCGTTTCTCTGCGGATTTGGCTCATGTGCGGCAGTGGGCGTCCTCCCACCATGAGCTGCTCAACGGCAGCGGTTATCCAAACCATCTGATGGGAAATGACATTCCCTATGAAGTGCGCATTATCACAATCCTGGATATTTTTGATGCGTTGGTGGCGGATGACCGGCCCTATAAGCCGGGGATGCCTGTCCCCAAAGCGCTTTCCATCCTGGAGGCCATGGCGGAGAAAGAAGGAAAGCTGGATCCGAAACTGACAAAACTTTTCATTGAGAGCCGGTGCTGGGAGGAACCCGCCGGCTGAGGGATAACAAAAGGAAATGAAAAAGGCATGTCCGATATCCGAATCTATAGCGAACCAAAAAAGAAAGGAATGGTAACTACAATGAACCAAAGAAAACGTCCCAATTTCCACAAACCGCTTGCCCTGTTATTGGCCCTGGCCCTATGCCTGACGATGGCGGCCCCCGCTCTGGCGGCAGAGAACGCTATCGCGTCCTCCATCCAGCTGTCCAAAACCGAGGGAACCGTCTCCGCCACCAACAGCGCCGGGCGGAGCATCAGCTTAATCAAAAACCTGCGCCTGTTCAGCGGCTATCACGTCCTGACGAAAGCGGATAGCTATGCCTGGCTGAACCTGGACAGCGCGAAGCTGCTCAAGGTGGACGCCTCCAGCGAGACAGAAGTGCGTAAGAGCGGGAAAAAACTGGAGGTCCTGCTCTGCTCGGGCAACCTGTTTTTCAACGTGACCGAGCCGCTGGACGATGACGAGACCTTGAACATCCGCACCTCCACCACGCTCACCGGCGTGCGGGGAACCTGCGGCTGGGTGAATGTCATCGACCGCCGGAGCACCCAGGTCTGTATTCTGGAAGGTACAGTGGAATGCGTTGTGTCCGACGCAGTTTCCGGGGAGAGCAAATCGACCACCATCCGTGCCGGGGAGGTGGCCACCTTCACCGTCCATCCGGAGGAAGCCTCCGCTCTGGAGGGAGAGCGGTGCGAAATCGTCACGGAGCGCTGCGCTGTGGAAGATGTTCCCGGCTATGTCCTGGTGGAGCTGGCGGAGGACGAAGCTCTGTGCAAAGATATTCTGGATGCCTCCGGGCTGGATATTCTGGCCGATTTGTCCCAAAACGGCGACCCCGCCGCCGAGGCCCAGCGGCGGCTTGAGGAAGAAGAGCGGGAGAACGCCAACCGCCTGTCGTCCATCGCCGCCCAGGAGCAGGCCCAGGCCAACAACGTCGAGAGCGCCCCTTACACACCCAGCACGCCCAGCACGCCCAGCACCCCCGACACACCAGCCACTCCTAGCCCCGCTCCCAGTGACCTCCGCATGGTAGGAAGCTGGGGCTGGAAGTATGACGCGAGCACCAAGACCCTGCATATCGGGGGAAGCGGGGATATGTCTCATTATAACCCGATTGCCCGTCCTCCCGCCACCACGCTAGATCCGCCCTGGTATGACCATCATCAAGAAATAGAGTCCATTGTGATTTATGAGGGCATAACCGGCATTGGACGGTTCGCATTCTATGGCTGTACCAATCTGACCAGTGTGACAATCCCGGAGGGTGTAACCAGCATTGGAGGACTCGCGTTCAATCACTGTACCAGCCTGACCAGTGTGACGCTCCCGGACAGTGTGACCACCCTTGAAGGCAATGTGTTTGAAATGTGTTACAGCCTGAAGAGTGTCACCATCCCGGCCAATTTGACCAGCATAGGATACAATGCTTTCCGTGAATGTAATAGCCTGACCGATGTATATTTCAGAGGCAGTGAATCGCAGTGGCGCGCCCTACGTTTTCCTTCGGGCAATTCCAAACTGACCAGAGCCGCCATCCATTACAATTCCCGCTGACGGGAACAGAACCGTATCTTGAGCAAACCAAAAATATAAAAGGGGCATTGTTATCATGAACCAGAAAAAGAACAAAAGATTCCGTAAACTGCCCGCTTTTCTGCCGGCGCTGGCCCTGTGCGGGGCGCTGCTGTGTCCGGCAGCGCTGGCAGCGGACACCGGGACCGGCTTTTCCGATGTGAATGCGGATGCGTGGTATGTGAGCGCGGTGACCTACTGCCGGGATACCGGGCTGATGGGCGGCGTAGGTAGCGGACAGTTCGGGCCGGAAGCCACCATGTCCCGCTCCATGCTGGTCACGGTGCTCTACCGTATGTCCGGCTCACCCGCTGTGTCCGGGACATCCTTCCCGGACGTTCCGGCGGACAGCTGGTACGGCCCGGCGGTGGCCTGGGCGGCGGAGCAAAACCTGGTGAACGGCTACGATGACGGCACCTTCCGCCCTGACGCTCCCATCACGCGGGAACAGATGGCGACGATTTTGTGGCGGTACGTGGACAGCCCCGCCGCCGGGGATGCCCAGACCTTTGCCGACGCGGGGGACATCTCCGCCTATGCCCTTCCGGCGGTCAGCTGGGCCAGGAGCGCAAAAATCATCAACGGCGTGGGGGATAACCGCTTTGAACCCAAAAACAGCGCCACCCGCGCCCAAACTGCCACGGTTTTGATGAACTACGCCCGTTATCAGGGCCTGTCGGAGGTCAGCGGCATGAACGTCATGTGCCGGCCCAGCGGCATTGCCGCCATGCCTGACGCTTCCCTTCTGGTGACCGACACCTATAACAAGGTGATTTGGCGGGTTGCCAACGGGACCGGAGCCGTTTACGCCGGGGCGGGCACAGTGGAGGACCTCAGCGGTGAGCCGGTAGGCGGCTACAACGACGCAGCCCTGATGAAGGGCTACTTCAAGGAGCCCTGGGCCATTGCTCCCTTCCGGGACGGCTGGGCGGTCTCCGACGCCGGAAACGGCGCGGTGCGGCTGGTGACAGCGGAGAAAATCCAGACTGTCAGCGGCACAACGAAGGAAGCGCTGACCGTGACCGAAATGGGCGTGGCGTTCACCCGCCCCACTGGTCTGGCCGCAGATGAGGCTGGAAACCTCTACGTCGCAGACACCCTGCAAAACGCCATCCGCAAAATTACCCCGGACGGAACGGTGACCACCTACGCCGCCGGACTCAACGACCCTACCGGACTGTGCTGGAAGAACGGCGTGCTGTATGTGGCGGAGACCAGCGCCAACCGGATTGTGAAAATCGAAAACGGACAGGCGGTCCTGGTCGCGGGCAGCGGCGAAGAGGGCCTGACCGACGGCCCTGCGGCTCAGGCGCGGTTTTCCAATCCCCAGGGCGTGGCCGTGGGGGACGACGGCGCAATCTATGTGGCCGACACCGTGAACAGCGCCATCCGCCGCATCAAGGACGGCAATGTCACAACCCTGGCGGCGCGGGACATGGCCGAGGTGGAGTCCTTCGGCCTGACCTCCCCCACGGGCCTGCTGGTGAAGGGCAAGGTGTTGTACATCTGTGACAGCTTCGCCCGCAAACTGCTGATTTTACCGCTGGAGTAAAAAATATCAGACGGGACCTCTGAACGGATTGCAGGGCGCGATGGAGGCATCGCGCCCTGCACAGTAAAGAAGGGAAGAACATCATGACAGGGAAAAAAAGAATTTGGCCGGTGCTGGTGGCCGTGGCCGTAGCCGGCGCGCTGACCCTGCTGGCGGGGCTGGGCGCTCTGAAAACGGCGGACCTGTCGGCTTGCGACGCGCTCTACCAGAGCCAGGGCCTGGGCAGCGACGAAATCGTAATCGTGGGTATCGACCAGGATTCCATGGACCTGCTTGGCCCCTTCCCCTGGGGAAGGGATGTGATCGCCATGCTGTTGGAAGCCCTGAATGCTGACGAGGAAGAGCGCCCGGCGGTTATCGCCATCGACGTGCTTTTTGCCGGGGAAAGCGACCCGGACGCAGATGCGTATCTGGCGGAGGCCGCCGGGGCATACGGCAACGTGATTACCGCCTGCGCGGGGGTCTATGGAGACGCGCTCCTGGACAATGGGGCGGGGGATTACGATCTGGCCCCCGCCTCTGTGGTGTACTTTGAAGGCCCCTATGATGCCCTGAGTGCGGTGACGGAACAGGGCCACATCAACGCCATGCTGGACGACGACGGTGTGCTCCGTCACCATATGCTGACCCTCACTCTCCAGGACGGGACGGAGTACCCCTCGCTGGCTCTGGCGGCAGCGAGGCAGTACCGGGCCGCTTCCGGCGGAGAACTGTCCCTGCTCCCCCCGACAAACAGCCGGGGCTTCTGGTACCTTCCCTTCGCAGGGGTGCCGGATGGCACGTTCCAGTACGTCTCAGCGGTGGACCTGCTGACCAGCGACGGGCTGACCGGCCTGTTCGGCGGAAAGATCGTCCTCATCGGCCCCTGCGCGGCGGGGCTCCAGGACAGCTACTTCACCGCCATTGACCACGCCCAGCTTATGTATGGCGTGGAGATTCAGGCCAATGCCACCCAGGCCCTGCTGAACGGCAATTACAAACAGGAGGTCCGCAAGGGACCCCAGCTTGCGGCGTTGTTTTTGCTGCTGCTGGTCGCTTTCGCGGCGTTTTGGCGGCGGAAGGTGCGCACAGCTACCGTGCTGCTGCTAGCCCTGTGCGGGGGCTGGGTGCTGCTTTGCCGCAGCGCGTATGAGGCGGGCTGGGTGCTCCACGTCCTGTGGGTCCCGGTGGGTGTCGCCCTGCTTTACGTCGGGTGCCTGGCGGCCAATTACATCCAGGCCGCCTTGGAACGCCAGAAGGTCACCCGGACGTTTCGGCGGTATGTAGCGCCGGAAATCGTCTCCGAGCTGATGAACGCCGGCCCCGCCGCTCTGGAACTGGGGGGGAAGAAATGCGAGATTGCGGTGCTGTTTGTGGATATCCGGGGTTTCACCACCATGTCAGAGAGTTTAGCGCCGGAGCGGGTGGTAGAAATACTGAACCAGTACCTGACCCTGACTACAAAGTGCGTTATGGACAATCATGGCACTCTGGACAAATTCGTGGGGGACTGCACCATGGCCTTCTGGAACGCGCCTCTGCCCCAGGAGGATTATGTGATGCTGGCCTGCCGGGCGGCGATGGCTATGGCGGAGGGAGCAAAGCCGCTAGCGGAAATGTTGGAACGGCAGTATGGGCACACGGTGTCCTTCGGCATTGGTGTCCATGCCGGCCCCGCCGTCATTGGCAACATCGGCGCGCCTATGCGCATGGACTACACTGCCATTGGCGACACAGTGAATACCGCTGCCCGCCTGGAGGCCAACGCCCCCGCCGGAACCATCTTCATCTCCCGCACCGTGGCCGACGCTCTGGCGGGCCGGATCAAGGCAGCACCGCTGGAAAATCCACCGCAGCTGAAGGGAAAAGCAGCGGGCTTTGAGATATTGACGTTAGATAAGATCCTGCCGGAAGAAGAGACGGCCCCATGAATCATGAAAAATGGGCATATACGGACTGCCAGGGGCCATATGCCTCTGGTAGCTCGCGCCACTGTGCTCCACTGCGGGCTATCCAGAGCATCCCATTCAACATCCTCTGGTCATTTTTCCGTGGACAGCCCCGTTTCCCTGTCCTTTCTGGCGGAAGCTGCTCCTTCACACTTTTTTATGTTCATGTCAATACTATCCTTTCTATAATTGGTAAAATTTGAATTATTTAGGCTTAAATCATACAGAAATATTCAATAAATTGTTAAGATATGTTAGGCTGTGTGTCTGCTTCACGGTTTCTTAAGGAAAACTGATGTGACAAGAAGAGCCATTTTATTTCTTTGCCAACAGGTCTGCATAGCGCTGGCGGTCGGATTCGGGAATTT
>CAOJHG010000122.1 GCA_948435975.1 uncultured Oscillibacter sp.
AGAAGAGCCGGACGATAGTGAAGGACAGTCCGCCCTGGGCCTTGATCCGCCGGTCGTAGGCCACCGCACAGAGGATTCCAGCCGCAAAGCCAATTCCGCCCCCCAGATATTGCAAGGCTGCGCTGTTCGTCGCGGCCATAGTCAGAAGGTACCCCAAGAAGAACAACGCCACAGGAATGAGATAGACCAGCATAATAATCCGCAGCATCTTCTTTGTGCTGCTCTCCACGACGACTTTTTGTCCAGGCCGCGCACCAATAGGATTGACTGCTTTCGCCCGTACAGAAGCGCCGGTGACGCCGCAGCCAGCGCACTCTTCACAGTCGTGGCCGCAGGCGGTTTTCCGGGGGACGGAAATCTCCGCGTGATCGGAATCTATAATTCGTTCAACGGTTGCGATTTGTGTCATAACAGCCTCCATATGCGTTTTCATATATGGGCAGAACAGATCCTACTATGGTCCCTCTCCCTCCGACTCCCCTTGGGGCTCCGCTGGATCTGGTTCCGGCGGCTCGTCTTGGGTTTCCCGGATGGTTACTTGAATCTGGTACTCTCCCTGGATGCCCACATCGCCGATAGCCACAGAGACTTCCGCCGGAATGGTATAGGTTCCGGAAGCGGCGGAATAGTCCGTCAAATCCACAGTCACAGAAATGTGCTCTGCTGTAACCGCCGCTACGTTGGCCGCCGTACCATAGATTCTAACCGGCAGAGACCCGGTCAAAACCTCTGCACGCTTCCCCTCGGGGAGATTCCTCAAGATAATATTATCCGTAGAAACTGTGGTGTTGGTCATGTCCGTAAAGCGGATGCGGAGGGCAGCCCGGGTGATGCCGCTGAGGTTCTGATAGCCTTCTGGCAGGATGATTGGATAATAGGTGGTAGTGTAGTTCTGAGATGCTGTGGTTCCCAGATCCAGGAGCTTGAAATCACCCAGCTCCAGAGTCTCCACATTTTTCAGCATGGTTGCATCTCCAGAAACGGTGATGGTCTCTGGGTCGATTCGTGCTTCTGTGCTTCGGAAGCGGGCGCCGGGAGCGTCAATAAAGTTCACCGTCAGCCGCAGTTCCTTGGTCACATATACCGGAAGTGTGGCCTGAATCATATCTACTGCGGAATGGATACCGCTGCTGTCTACCAGATTGCCGTCTCCATCGTAATATTGTACAGCTAACTCCTGGGAAACGGTTTCTTCTGCCTCGCTGCCGATATCCAAGGTCACCTTGGCATAACGGATAGGGTCGATATCCTCCGCCAAGCCTCGGATTTCAATGCTAGTATGGGAAAGCTCCACCTGTCCGGCGGTATAGCCCTCTGCCACATTGCCGACCAACTCGCAGCTTACATCCACCGTTTGGCTATAGAGTTCGCTGATATTTACAGTGGCGTTATTGATGCTGGCCTCGTACTCGAAAGCGTTGTTGTACTTCCTGTCGGTGTAGCTCAGCAAGTAATTGAGGCTCTGGCTGCCCGCCTCAATGACATTAGCCAGATTTACTGTCACGCGGATCTGAGACCGGTCCAAGTTAGAGACTGTCCAGCGAGTCCCCTCCAGCTTCAAATCAATGGTGAGGTCGCTGCCCTCCTCCAGCAGCATCAGGCCACGGTCCGCCAAGGTGGCCTCGCCAAAATACTCAATTGGGATATCCTGAAATTCCCGTACTGTTGTCCGGGGACCGCCGTTAGGCCCGCCAGTCAGGTCCGAGTACAGCCATACGCCGCAGGCTACCAGGATGGACAGCAGAAAATAGATAAAATTGCGGCGTCCGTTTTTTTCGTTCTCCATTTATGCCTCCCCGTCCTTCTTGGGGCGCAGCAGGTTCAAGAGACTGAATTTCTGCTTGTCCGCCCCCTCGTCCTCCTGCGGAAGAAGTTCATTACGCAGGAGATTTTCCAGGGTTTCCGACTTCAGATGCCGTTTCAGCATTCCTCCAATGGCCACAGAGATAGAACCCGTTTCCTCCGAAACAATAACTACCACCGCGTCGGAGTTTTCGCTCATGCCGATGCCAGCCCGGTGCCGCATCCCCAAGTCACGGGAGAGGTTCACGTTCTTACTCAGAGGCAGCATACAGCCAGCCCCCAGCACCCGGCCATGACGAACAATAACGGCGCCGTCGTGCATAGGCGCTTTGACAAAAAAGATGTTTCTCAAAAGCTCGCTGGAAACGGAGGCGTCCAGAACCGTGCCGCTGCGGACCATATCATCCAGAAGGATTTCCCGCTCAAATACAATCAGCGCACCGGTGCGGGACTGGGACATCTCTGCGCAGGCAAGCACCGTCTGGCCGATAGTCTGTTCCATGATGCTGCTGGTTTCTGCATGAGCGAAGAAGGCCAAAATCCTCCGACTTCCCATCTCCTCCAGAATCCGTCGAATCTCTGGCTGAAAAAGAATCACCAGAGTCAGAATTCCCCATTCCAACATACGGCTCATTAAGTAATAGATGCCGTTTAAGTGGCACAGATAGGCCAGCAGCAGTGCGCCAAAGAAGACAAACACGCCCTTCAATAGACTGGCGGCCTTCGCGCTCTGGGCCAAGGTCAATACCTTATAGAGCAAAAATACCATGATCGCAATGTCCAGCACATCCGCGACCTCAATGGTCAGCAGGTACCGGCCAAGGATGGCAGGAAGCTCTGAGAGTGTCACATCGATCATGTTTCTGTCATCATCCCTTTCAGGCCATGAATAATTTGATTATATAGAACCTTCCGGTAAAATGCAAGGTAAATGAAGGGAAAATTCACGGACTGTTCAGAAAACTTAACGGCCCCCACTTTTGATTCCTCAAAAGCAATCTGCCGCCGCTTTTCAGGGCGACGGCAGTGGACATGAAGGATTCCAGCGGCAGGTTTGCGGCTTTTGAAGTTGTTTTTGAATAGGGTTGATATAAGATTCGTGAATTATCAATAAAGGTAAAGTGAATTATACTTACAGGAATCAACTGTGCTTTTGCTGTTAGAAAATCAGCCTGTCATTACACTGTTTCGGACTGCCGCCGCCATACGTGCAATCTCGTCCAGCGTATTGAAATCTGACACGCTGATTCGCACCGTGCCGGTATCCAGCGTACCAGCATTGTGATGGGCAAGAGGCGCACAATGAAGGCCGGCCCGAACAGCAATATTTTTCTCTGCCAGAGCCCTCCCCAGCTTTTCTGCATCCTGATGCCCCGCGACTACAGACAGCACACCCGCCTGATGTTTTCCATCCGGAGACGCAAAAATCCGAAGCTCTGGAATTTTTTCAAGTTCCACCACAGCCGAACGGATCAAACGGCGCTCTCGATCCAGAATTTTGTCCATTCCACGGTTCCGAATATAGCGAACTCCTGCCAGCAGTCCGGCAATCCCAGGCATGTTGTGGGTTCCAGCTTCCAGGCGGTCCGGCAGAAAATCAGGCATCTGCTGCTGAAGTGACATACTGCCGGTCCCCCCTTCTAACAGCGTCTCTGTAGGCACATCTTCCCTGCACAACAGCACACCGGTTCCCTGAGGCCCATACAGCCCCTTGTGTCCCGGCATTGCTATGAACGCCGCCCCCAACGCTTCCATATTCAAAGGCAGGACCCCTGCTGACTGGGATGCGTCCACAATCAACGGCACGCCTGACTTCTGGCAGAGTGCAGCGATCTCCTCCACTGGCTGGATATAACCAAATACGTTGGACACATGGTTGCAGATGACCGCATTTACCCCCGGCACAATCAGCCGCCGGAATGCTTCGACCGCCTCCTCTGGATGAAACAAGGGCGATGATGCTACGGAAACCTGGGCAGACAGCGCAGCAAGAGGGCGGGTAACCGCATTATGCTCATAACCAGAAATCACTGCTCTGCCGCCCGGGGGGACCAGACTTTTGATAGCGATATTCAGGGCGTGAGTGGCATTCATAGTAAAGACAACCTGCTCTGGGTTCGAGAGATGAAACAGGTCTGCCAGCGCACTCCGGCACTGAAAGGCAGTATCAGCGGCTTTCATAGCGGCGGAATAACCTCCACGTCCTGGAGAACTCATAGTAGCCAGGGCGTCCCATATGGCGGCGGCGACTCCAGCGGGCTTCTGGAAGGTGGTGGCCGCACTGTCGAGATAGATCACGGACTCACCTCCTGGTATAGCCCACGCTGGTATAAAAATATCTGAACAGGGTCCAAAGACTCCTGATGAAGAGCGGTCAGCGCTGCTGGCAGGTCCGTAACCGCCAGCCGTACCGCATAAGCGCAGCCCAGGTCTGTCAAATCTCGGGGAGCGCGGTAAATTTGGCAGCGAATTCCCGCCCGGGTCAGTGCCTTCTGCATCCTTTGGGCGTAGGTCACGGAACGGGCAAGGATGATATAGTGTTCCACAAACACTCCTCCTCTCTACCCATTCTATGGACGAGAAACAGAATGGTGCTGCTGCTGTGCAAAAAAGCCCCGCCGGTTTGGCAGAGCTTTGTATGTCCTATTCAGATATTGACCTATCCAACCCATTCCACCAGTACAACCGCGTGCGCTGCCATACCGGAACCGTCTCCAGTAAAGCCAAGACCTTCTTCTGTGGTGGCTTTGACGTTCACCTGCTCTATCTCGATTCCCAGTGCGGCAGAGATATTTTTCTCCATCTGTTCCCGGTATGGCGCAACCTTTGGCGCCTGAGCCAGCAGCGCAGCGTCGATGTTCACAACGGCGTATCCCTTCTTCCGCAACAACTGTCCCACTTCCGCCAGCAGATTCAAGCTGGAGATTCCTCGATAGGCTGGGTCTGTGTCCGGGAATAATCCGCCGATGTCCCCAAGCCGGGCCGCTCCCGCTAATGCGTCCATAACAGCGTGTGTCAGAACATCTGCATCAGAATGCCCCTCCAGTCCACGTTCCCAGGGAATCTCCACGCCCCCCAGGACCAGCCGCCGTCCCTCTGCCAAACGGTGTACGTCATATCCATGACCAATGCGAAGCGCTGTCATCGTCTATCCTTCCTGTCCTGGGTGATGGCCTCCGCCAGAATAAGATCCAGCGGCGTAGTAATTTTCAGGTTCTCCTCGTCTCCCTCCACCAGAAAAACCGCTTTCCCCAAGCGCTCCACAGCAGAGGCGTCATCGGTTACGAGCGCATTGTCCTCCAGAGCGGATTTCAGCGCCGCCCGAAGAAGATCCGCATCGAATACCTGCGGCGTTTGCACAGCCCGCAAATGTTCGCGCTCTAGGGTTTCGCCCACTCTTTCATCTGTTTCCCGGGTCTTCACCGTGTCCTTCACCGGCACAGCAGGAACCGCCGCGCCGCAGTGTTCCGCCGCCGAAATCACATCGTCGGTCAATTCTGGTGTCACCAGCGGACGGGCCCCGTCATGTACCGCCAGAAGCCCGCTCTCTGGGGACGCTTCCAACGCGGCTAACAGTACAGAATGTACCCGGTTCTCTCCGCCGCAGATGACCTTCCTGCATTTCGTAATGCCATAGGTTTGGCAGAGGTGGGAAATCTCTACCATGTCCTCCTCACGCGCAGCAACGATAATCTCGTCCACTCTCTGTGCCAGTTGAAGAGCCGTCAGTGTCCGGACTAGAACGGGTACTCCATCCAGAAGCAACATCAGCTTATTGACGCCTCCCATCCGCCGCGACTCACCCGCTGCCGCCACCAGAGCCGTACAGTGCGGCTGGTTCGCCTTTCGCACTTTTTTCAAGAAAGACAGCATCCAGGATATCCTCCTCTTCGTCACTGAGCGGCGGGAGACTGCATGACCGCCCGATCCAGCCGGTCCTCCACTTCCTGATACGCAATCCCTTCCACCAGTACGATTTCCGAAATGATAATCTGCTTGGCGCTGTGGAGCATTTTTCGCTCCCCGGTAGATAGAGTGCGCCGGGATTCCCTCCGCATCAGACCCTTGACTACTCGGGCGACTTCGTTCAGATCTCCGCTCTTCAGACGGAGCAGATTCTCTTGATAGCGCTTGTTCCAGTTGGCGTTTACTTCAACCTCTAAACTCGGTATCCCGGCAAAAAACGCCTCCACCTCATCGGGCGAGATAATGGAACGAATACCGATGGTCTGACAGTTGGCTGTGGGAATTTTTAGAACCAGCCCGCCCATAGGCATTTTAAATACATAATACTCCTTCTCACTGCCCGTTACTTTTTCCCGGACAATGTCATCAATAACGCCAGCGCCGTGCATCGGATGCACAACCAGGTCCCCTATCCTAAACATGGCTCCCCCTTTGTCCGCCGTCTTCTGATACGTACATGTCTGCGCACTGTGACAAGCTTATATTCATGGGGATAAGACTGCCGTGCGGGGAACGCTGATACCCGCAAAAACCATTCCATCTATCGGAAAACAAGAGCATTGCAAAGGGGGCGGTTCTCTTCTCCCCCTTCGCAAGCTTGTTCCCTTTACCAACAGGTTTCCGTTCTCCTGTTTTTACCTTGACCCAAAACGCCTTACCGCTTATTGGAGCGCCGCCACATGTGCATCTTCTCCGCCTCGGCGATCAGCTCGTCACGGAACTGCGGATGAGCAATACCAATCAGGCCTTCCGCACGTTCCCACACAGACTTGCCCTTGACGCTGAACTTGCCATACTCCGTCACTAGGAAGTGAAGGTTTGCACGGGTTGCGGTAACTACAGACCCATCTACCAACGTAGGACGAATGCGGGATTTCAACTGGCCGGTTTTCTTGTCCATAAAGGAGGAGGAGCAGCAGATAAAGCTCTTTCCGCCCTTAGAGAGATACGCGCCCATGACGAAGTCCTGCTGCCCGCCCGC
>CAOJHG010000123.1 GCA_948435975.1 uncultured Oscillibacter sp.
GGAATTTCCTTGCCCGCCTGAAACGCTGGAAGGGACAGCGCTTTGATTACATATACCTCATTGAAGGCCGCCACGGTGATCACCGTTATCATATTCATTTGGTGGTCCGCGGCGGCGATTTTACCCAGGCGGAGATGCAGAGTCTGTGGAAGTTCGGCGGAATCGACGCGGAGCCGCTTCTGCGCGGACAGCGGGACAGCTTCCGCCGGATGGCCAAGTATTTCAACAAGGAGGCGTCGGACGGGCTGACGCTTCCGGTGGGTTCCCGGCCATGGAACTGCAGCCGGACACTCACCGGCCAGCTCCCGCCTCCAGAGCGATGGATGGACACAACAGGAGCAATTGATATCCCTGGGAACGTGATGCTGTCCGGGCGGTACAGCACGCAGAATGAATTTGGGTGCTACAATTACGCCTGGTTCATCCGGCAAAAAAGAGAGCCGTTGCTTTAGTTGAACTACCTATCTTGAAATATAGTTGAATAATAGACACATTTCTGAAAACAGGAGGAAACCCTATTGCAAGTCGAAATGAAATCTGCTAAACTGACAGCAAGAGATGGATGGCTTCTTTGTCCGGCATGTTCCCGCGGGAAAGTGCTGAAGCTGAATCCAGGGACCAGAGCCGTAAATCTGACGGTGTTCTGCAAAGTCTGCGGTACCGAGTCCATCGTGAATATCGACAAGTGCCTGTGCCAAAGTGCCTGTGCCACATGATTCGCAAAGTGCGGTTGTGTTGGCGCAGGCGTTTTTATTTTGCGCGGAGGTGAACGCCCATGCCAGATAAGCCGCTGCGTCCCTGCCGCCATCCTGGGTGCGGGACGCTGGTGGAGTCCGGTTACTGCGCCGTCCATCAGCCAAAGCCGGCGGACCGCTGCGAGGAATCGAAACGCTGGCGCTGGATGTATCAGACCGCGGCCTGGAAGTCCCTGCGTGCGGAACAGCTCCTGCATGAACCGTTCTGCCGGACGTGCGCCACGGAGAAGCGCCGGACGCTTGCCTCAGACGTGGACCACATCCGGGACCACAAGGGGGATTGGGCGGTATTCACAGACCCGTCCAATTTGCAGAGCCTATGCCATAGCTGCCACAGCCGGAAAACCATGCAGGAAATGCGAAAAATCCACATGAAAAAGCTGCGGCTCTGAGTGCGAACTAATGGCCAGCTTCGGGCGTGCGCACGTCCCACAGGCGCAGGCGCGGGGCTTCTCTGCACCCCTCCCCCTAGGCTGAAAAGTTTGAGCATAAATGCGCAATACCGCCAGCCACCCCGCATACGAAAAATTTTCCCCACTGGCATTTTCTCACAACAGCGGGGCAGAAAGGAGCAAAGCCCATGTCTGGAAAACGGCAGCCTACTGCGGTGGTGGAGGCGAATGGAAAAAAGCACCTGACCAATGCGGAGGCGGACGAACGGCGGGACCGTGAAGTTCATGTTCCTCCTCCGGACTCCGCTGAACCGCCGAAGTGGTTGGCGAAGAAATGGCACAGGGAATTTCGAGAGATTGGCGAAATTTTACGGGCGGCTGGTTTGTATGCGGAGCTGGATCGGGATGTTCTGGCACAGTATTTTGTTGCTCGTACCCGCTGGCTGGATGCGGACCGTCACGCGGCGAAAGCAATCAGGGCAGGGGATGAGAAGGCGGCGCGGGAGTGGAGCGGCGTAGAGGGGACCTACTTCAAGCAGGCCCGGCAGTGCGCTGAGGCGATGGGGCTGTCTGTTTCCTCACGGTGCCGTATCGTGGTCCCGGATGTGGTGCGGAATGCCGCTGGGGGCTCTGAGGGGGCGGAGGACGATGAATTTACGCAGCTCCTTCAGGCACGGCAGGCGGCGGTTCGGGAGATGGTGGGAACGTAGGCTATGGAGGTGCTTGCGGGCCAGGCCTGCGGGGGCTTTGTCTGTGATTTCGTTTCCCGACTTCCTACTACCAGCACCGGCAGGCCGTTTCAGCTCTATGACTGGCAGAGGGACGCGCTTATGGAATTCTATGGCTCTCTGGAGGACGGCGGCGCGGAACGGCTGCGGAAATACTGGTATCTTTACTTGGAGCTCCCTAAGAAGAACGGGAAGAGTGAGCTTGCGGCGGCGCTGGGCATCTATCACCTGATTGGCGACGGGGAACTGAATGCGGAGGTCTATATCTGCGCGGCGGACCGGGAGAACGCTGGTATTATTTTCAGCGCGGCGGTGTTTATGCTGGAGACCGCCCCTTGGACGGCGAAAATGATCGCCAGGGGTGAGCTGAAAATCATTCGGTCTCAGAAGCGTGTGGAGTACCGTCAGCGGGTTTTGGTGCGGAACGGCGGGGCTAAATGGGTCACTGTCGGCGTGATGGCGGTTTTGTCGGCGGAGTCCTACAGCAAGCACGGGTACAAGCCTAGCTGCGTGATTTTTGACGAGCTTCATGCCCAGAGGAACCGGGAGCTGTGGGACGTGATGACCGCCGGCGCCGGGTCTGGGCGGAAACAGCCCGTTTGGATTGTATTGACCACCGCCGGAGACGACCCGGACCGGACTTCCATCGGCTGGGAGATTCACGAGAAAGCGGCGGCGGTTCGGGATGCACGGCAGCTCCGGCGTATCTTGGACCAGGGCGGAGACCCCAGGCAGGTATTGTCCCTCCGGCATGTGGACGCGGCGGACCTCCCGGCGGCAGTTGAGACGCTGCTGGAACAGGATTTGCCGAACTGGCTCCCCATTCTCTACGGACTCACCGCCCTCTTTGGCGACAATCCGGACGATTTGGCCGGGGTGGATATCTGGGATGAGCATATCTGGGCCTTGTGCAATCCGTCCCTGGGGAAACATCTGCCTCTGCGCAATATCCGCATGGAGGCGCGGGAGGCGAGACGCAGTGAGGCGGCGGAAAGGCTGTTCCGGTGGCTGCGGCTGAATCAGTGGATTGCCGTTAAATCCGTGGGCTGGCTGCCGCTGACGCTGTATGACAAGTGCCAATGGGGTCCAAGCAAGCTGGCGGACCGGACGGCCTGGGTGGAACAACTGCGGGGGAAGCTCTGCTATGGCGGCGTGGATTTGTCTACCTCGCGGGATATGACGGCGTTTGTGCTGCTGTTCCCGCCTCAGCCAGGATTGGAAACGGCGGTGCTGCTGCCTTATATCTGGAGGCCGGAGGGGACGGTTGACGAGGCGGAAAAACGGGACCATGCGCCTTACCGGGACTGGGCGCGGGCCGGGTTCCTGCGGCTGTGCTCCGGGACCATTATTGACTATGGCGACGTGGAAAACGCTGTCCGGGAGGCGGCGGAACGGTACGACCTGCGGCTCGTGGGCTTCGACCCCTATCTGAGCCGGACCATTACTCAGCGGCTGGCCCAGTATGTGAATGTGATTGAGATTCCCCAGGACCTCAAGAACATGAGTCCGGCTATGAAGGAAATAGACAGCATGATGGAGGCGCGGCGGCTCCTTCACGTTCACAACACCTGCTTCCGCTGGACCTTCGGGAACGTGCGGTGCCATGTGGACGGGAATGGGAACCTGAAACCGCTGAAAAACCGCTCCACCGGACGCATTGACCCGGCAGTGGCCTCTATCATTGCCATGGCCGTGTGGATGACCGCCCGGAACCACCCGCCGGATTTGGCGGAGGCTATGCGGTCGAGAGAATATCACTTGTAGGAGGACGGCAGTATGAAGAAAATTGCGGGCGGCCTTATGCGGCATCTGGCGGAGCTGGCCCTGATTGGCGGCGCGGCGGCTGTTTCGGCGGGCGCGGGGATGCTGTCTCTGCCCGCCGGTCTGATTGTGGGCGGTGCGCTGGTGATGGCCGGGGCTGTGCTGTCCCTGTGGGGGGAAGGAGGCGGTGAGGCTTGAGCTTGCGGAAGGGTTTGGCGCGGGCCGGCCGGACGCTGGACAGCCCCCGGAAAATCGCCGGGGCGGTCCGCTCCTTATCGCTCTCCAGTCCCGCCGGGTGGCTGAGCGGCGCGGACGGTCCTGCCATGAGCCGGGAAAAGGCTATGAAGGTCTCCACCGTCAACCGCTGTGTGGAGGTCCTTTCCAGCTCTATGGCCGTACTGCCGGTGTACATCATGAACGAGCGGACCAAGGAGCGCCTGCCGGAACATCACCTCAACCGGATGCTTTGGGGGCGGGCAAACGAGGCCATGACCTCCTTCGACTATCAGCGCCTTATGCTCTGCAACCAGCTCCTGCGCGGGAACGCCTACGCCTGGATATGCCGCGACCCGAATTCCGGGCATCCCACAGAGCTGATTCCCCTGCCGCCGGACTGCGTGTCCATCCAAACGGACCCGGCGGGGCGGCTGTGGTACTTCTTCACCCACCCGCTTACCGGTGAGCTGACCATTCTGAGGCCGGACGACATCCTGCACTACAAAGCCTACAGCGAGGACGGGATTGAGGGCGTGAGCGTCCTGCGGCGGGCCTCTATGACCCTTTCCACGGCCAGGGCCGCGCAGCAATATGAGCAGTCCACCTGGCAGAGCGGCGGACAGCCCTGCGGCATCCTCACCACCGACGCTGACTTGGGCAGGCCATACCGGAAGACGCTGGAGGATGGGACCACGGTGGAAATCGACCCGAAGGAACAGCTCCGGCAGTCCTGGGAGGCTGTTCACCGGGGGCCGGGGAACGCGTTCCGGCTGGCGGTGCTGGATTTGGGGCTGAAATATCAGCCAATTTCCATGAGCAACAATGACGCGCAGTTTGTGGAGTCCAACGAGGTCCGGGTTGCGGACGTGTGCCGCTTCTTCGGCGTGCCGCTCCACTTGGTTTACGCCGGAAAGCAGAGTTACCAGAGCAACGAACAGAACGGCATCGAATACGTCAATTACACCCTCCTTGGCTACGAGACCCAGTGGGGGCAGGAGGACAGTTACAAGCTGCTGCTTCCCAGCGAGCGGGCGGAGGGACTGCGGATCAAGCGGGAGTTGAAGGTCTTTCTCAAAGGCGATTCCACGGCACAGGCGGCCTGGTATCGGACCATGCGGGAGATTGGCACCTACTCTGTGGACGATATCCGGGGCCTGGAGGATTTGCCGGAGGTCCCTGGCGGAGACAGCCGTTATTCCAGCTTGAACTACATTCCCCTGGAGCTTTTTGAGGAACTGAGCCGCCTGCGGGCGATGCGGCAGGTAGAAAGGAACGGTGATGCTTGATGGAACAGATTATGAAGTCTGCGCGGATTCAAAAGCAGCCGGTGATAAAAGGCGACCTGAATCTTATCAACCAGCAGTCCATCCGGACTCTGGCGGCGGACGAGGTGTTTGCGTTCCGTCTGGCGGCCTGCGACACCCTGCCGGACCGGGACCATGAACGCTTTTCCAGAGAGGCGCTGGAGGGGCTGGCAAAGCTCTTTGTGGGCCGTCCGGTGCTGCGGGACCACCAGTGGAGCGCCGGGGCGCAGACCGCCCGCATTTACGCCGCCAGGGTGGAAGGGGACGGGCCGGACGCCAGGCTGATTCTGCGGGCCTACATGCCGCGGAACAGGGACACGGAAACCACCATTGCCGCCATTGAGTCGGGCATTTTGCGGGAAGCGTCGGTGGGCTGCCGGATGCGAAAGGCGGTATGCTCCATCTGCGGGACTGACAAGACGATGGCCCAGTGTACACATATTCCGGGCCGCGTCTACGAGGGGAAAACCTGCATCGTGGAGCTGGACGGGCCGGAAGACGCTTATGAGTGCTCTCTGGTGGCCGTTCCCGCACAGCCGGGGGCGGGAGTTATCAAGGCCTACGGCGGGGAAACCCGGTCCGCGCCTGATTCCGGGGGCACGGACGCGCTCTTGCTGGCCCAGGCCATTCAAGAACAGGAAGAAAAACGGTATGGAGGGGATTTTACATGACATATCAGGAGCTTTTGGAGCTGAAAAGCAAGCGGGCGGCAAAGCTGGAGGAGGGAAGCGGCCTCCTGGCGAAAAAGGACCTTGAGGGTCACAAGACCTTGATGGGCGAAATCGCCAGGATGAACGCGGAGATTGACGCTGTTGAGGTCCAGCTTGCCGAGGAGGGCCGCTTTGACGGGGCCGATGAGAGGATGAAGGGCCTCCATGACAGCTGCATGGCCCAGCAGGCGGAGAAGGCCAAGGGCAGGGCGGTGGACAGTATCCGGCGGACCAACGAGTATGCCGCGGCCTTCGCCAAAGCGCTGAGGAACGGCGTGAAGCTGCGGCAGGCGTGGGGGATGGAGGAATTTGCGCCGCTCACCAAGGCTCTGACTGAGAGCGGCGGCACTCCGGAGGGCTCTGACGGCGGCTTCCTGGTTCCGGAGGATTTTGACAGCCTTATCCACGAGTATGAGAAGGAATACTTGGATTTGAGCCGGTTCTTTACGGTGGAGCAGGTGCGGACGCTCTCCGGCTGGCGGGCGGTGGAGCTGGGAAAACGGAAGCCCCTGCCGAAGATCCTGGAGATGGGGACCATTGGCAAGGACGATCAGCCGAAATTTGAGAAAGTGACCTACAGCGTGGAGAAGTACGGAGACCGCCTGCCGGTGAGCGCGGAGCTGCTGGAGGACAACACGGCGGGCCTCCTGCGGTATCTGGCGGACTGGTTCGGGCCTAAGTACATCCTCACTAAAAACACCCTTCTGCTGAAGCTGCTGGAGGGGCTGGAAACCACGGTATCCTTGACGGCGGGCAGCGAGGCCAGGGATTTGCGCAAGGCCATGATTCAAAAGCTGAACACGGCGCACAGCATGGGGGCGGCGCTGCTGACCAACCAGGACGGCTATGCGGAAATGGACGGCTGGGAGGACAAAAA
>CAOJHG010000124.1 GCA_948435975.1 uncultured Oscillibacter sp.
TGGCCACAACGAAAACCGGCAGAGCCAGGACGCGGTTTGTAACGATTTGGTCCACTTTATCAGAGGTGGAGAGGCTGTGCTTCGCCGCTTTCTTCTTCACGGCCTTGCCCACGACGCCGCTGATGTACGCATAGCGCTGGTTGGTAATGATGGATTCCGCGTCGTCGTCCAGCTCCTTCTCGCAGTCGGTGATATGTTCCTCCAGGTGAGCGGACAGGGACGCATCCAGCTTCATTTCCTCCAGGACCTTTTCATCCCGCTCGAAGACCTTGATTGCATACCAGCGGAGATAGCGTCCATCCACCTTGCCCTGAATGGATTCCTCAATATGGGCCAGGGCGTGCTCTACGCTTCCGGTGAAGACATGGGGAAGCTCTCCCGCCCGCTTGGACTGGGCCGCAGAGACAGCCCTTTCCGCAGCCTCCATACCGCCCTCGCCCTTCAGCGCACTCATTTCCATCACCTGGCAGCCCAGCGCACCGCCCAGCTTTTCCAGATCGATGGCGTCTCCGTTCTTCCGCACCAGGTCGATCATGTTCACGGCCACCACCACCGGCAGGCCCAGCTCGATCAACTGCGTGGTCAGGTACAGGTTGCGCTCGATGTTCGTACCGTCCACAATATTCAGGATGGCGTCGGGCTTCTCGTTGACCAGATAGCTCCGTGCCACCACTTCCTCCAGTGTGTAAGGAGAAAGGGAATAAATGCCGGGCAGGTCCTGGATCACCACATCCTTGCGGCCCTTCAGTCGGCCCTCCTTTTTCTCCACCGTGACGCCGGGCCAGTTGCCGACATACTGGTTAGAACCGGTCAGGCTGTTGAACAGGGTGGTTTTGCCGCAGTTCGGGTTGCCTGCCAGCGCAATTTTGATATCTTTTCCGTCCATCTCATTTTCTCCCTTCAAGGGTTATTTGCAGCTAACTTCTGATTTGAAAAAAGGCGCGGGGAGCCTGTGGAACCACTAAGCTCACCAGCGCATCAGCGGACCTCGATCATCTCCGCGTCCATTTTGCGGATGGAAAGCTCATAGCCGCGCACGTTCAGCTCAATGGGGTCCCCCAGAGGCGCCACCTTCCGCACGAAGATCTCTACGCCTTTTGTAATGCCCATGTCCATGATCCGCCGCTTCACCGGCCCCTCTCCATGGAGCCGCGCTACTGTCGCCGTCTCTCCGACCTTTACATCTTTCAGCGTCTTCATCCTCTTCTTCCTCCTTAAATCATGATTCGGTTGGCCATCGACCGGTCCAGGGCAACCCGGCTGTCCTTCACCTGTACGATGAGGTTCCCCGCAATCTCGCTCACAACCCTTACATCGCTGTCCACTACGAAGCCCAACTCCGCCAAATGCTGACGCACCTCGTCCTTCCCGGTGATTTTACGAATCGTGACTGTCTCGCCTGTTTTCGCCATCGTTAAAGGCATCATGCCGCCCTCCCCGCTTTCTGGCCGTTTTTTCTCTATTGATGGAAAAGCTGGAAATCAATGGTTAGCAAAAGCTAACTCTTCTCTAAGGAGGTAGTTTACCATGGCTAACCATTGCTGTCAAGAGTTTCTTCACATTTTGTTTCAATTTTTTACCGCCGTCCCCCTTCCCGCCCGGAAAAGAGAAGCGGCCCCTGTGCGGAATGGCGGCCGCACAAGGGCCATGAGAGGGGAAAAAGGAGATAAGGCGGAAGCAAAAGTTGGAAACGTCCGGTTCCCTTTCACAGCCGCACTCCACAAGGCGGCAAAAGGGAATCGCTCGGCTATGCGGGGATCAACTGAACAATCCGCTCCCCCTGTTGAAAGCGCTCCATCCATTCTGCCGTACAGCAGCGGTAGCAGGCGAAGCGCTGCTGGGCGGCCTGGGGATCTCCATAGGCTTTCCAACAGCCGCAGCAGGTGTAATTCTGCCCATGATGCTCCATAAAGCCCTCAACGTCCTCCAAGGGGTAGCCCAGGAAAACGCCGATCTCATGGGGGAACTCCTCATCCCGGCAGAGCCGCTGGCTGAGCTGTTCTAAAAGAGAGCCGCAGCCACGGTCCATCCGGTAGCCCATCCGCTGCAAGAAGTCCTGGTTGGACGGCTCCGCGAGGATCTGACGAAGCCATCCCGCACGGTACAGGTAGATCAGACAAGCGCCCGTCCGCGTCCAGGTCTTCAGCACCCGAAGCGCAATGCCAAAGGGGGCCAGCTCCCTCGCCCATGGAAGCAGAGAGAGCGTTTCCTCCCCCTGCCAGCGGAACAGGCTCGCCGGCTTCACCCCTGCCAGCGTTGGCGCACACTGCTCCACCAGTGCCGCTTCAAAAGTCCGTTCCATACCGCTGTCCTCCGTTTCCTGGCAGTTAGTTTCACCTAACTGCCCGTTCTAAAAGAAGGCCGGAACTCCGGCACTTCTTGTAGTTAGCCTTCGCTAACCGCAAATATAAATTACCACACTCTCCGATGATTGTCAAGAGGGTTTTTCATTTTTTTACCGTCGTTCACCACGGTCCCCTGTACAGGAATTTTCTGCCTCACAGGAAAAGGAGCAGACCCGCAGGCCCGCCCCTTATAAAGCTCACATTCTCACAGGCGCATCCACACCGATGAGCCGCAGTCCGTTCCGCAGCACCAGCCGGGCGCCGTCCGCCAGCTTCAGCCGCGCCAAAGCCAGATCACGGGCCTCCTGCCGGATGTGGCACGCGGTATAGAAGCGGTGGAAGCATCCCGCCAGTTCCTGGAGGTAGCGGTTGATATAACTGGGGTCGTAGTCCCGCGCCGCCGTCCGCACCGTATCCGGGAAAACCGCAAGCTGCTTGATGAGGCTTCGCTCTGCCTCCGCCGTCAGCAGGCTCAGGTCCGTTTCCCCGCAGGCGGATACCGGCAGGCCCTCCTTCGCCAGCTTTTCCACCAGGGAGCAGATCCGGGCGTGGGCGTACTCCACATAATAAATGGGATTTTCCGCATCCTCCCGCACCGCCAGACCCAGGTCAAAATCCATCTGCGTATCCGGCTTGGCGTTGAAAAACCACCTGGCCGCGTCCACCGGCACTTCGTCCAGCAGGTCGGACAGGGATATGGCCTTGCCGGTCCGCTTGCTCATAACCACCGGTTTCCCATCCCGCAGCAGCTTCACCAACTGCATCAGCACAATGTCCAGCTTCCCGGAGCCGTCCAGCCCCAGCGCGTCCAGTGCCCCCTTCAGCCGCGCCACATGCCCATGATGGTCCGCGCCCCCGATGTTGATGACCCGGTCGAAGCCTCGGACGGCGAACTTGTTGCGGTGGTAGGCGATATCGGCGGCAAAGTAGGTGTAAAACCCGTTAGCCCGGCGGAGCACATCATCCTTTAAGTCCAGCTTTTCAATGTCAGCTTCCTTCTTCCCGGCCTTCCGCATGTTCTCCCGAATGATGTCCGCCGTCCGCAGCCAGAGCGCGCCTTCCTTCTCATAGGTCCAGCCTCGCTCTGTCAGAAGGTCCGCCGCCGCCGCCACTGCATTGCTGTTGTGGAGGGCGGACTCGTAAAACCAGGTGTCATACTCGATCTTGTACCGCTGGAGGTCGCGCTTCATCTTCGGCAGATTCACGGAGAGACCGTATTCCGCCATAGCGCTCATCCAGTCCTCCTCACTGGTCCCGCCGGGAAATTCACCTGCCTGCGCCAGAAATCCTTCCGCCAGCTCCCAGATATCGCCGCCCTTGTATCCGTCCTCGGGAAAGGGGTAGTTATCCTCACCGGCGGTCTTCTGCATACAGCGGGCGAAAATGGAACGGGCAAATTTGTCAATCTGGTTTCCCGCGTCGTTCACGTAAAATTCCCGGCTGACCTCCGCTCCGCAGGCCGCCAGCACAGACGCCAGGGTATCGCCCAGAACACCGCCCCGGGCATTTCCCATGTGCATGGGGCCGGTGGGGTTGGCGGAGACGAATTCCACCATAATGCGCTGGCCTTTCAAGGTGTCGGAGGTCCCGTAGTCCTCCCCCTCATCCTCGATGGCGCGAAGAACGTCCTGATACCAGCCGCTGTTCAGCCGGAAGTTCAGGAAGCCCGCCCCGGCAATCTCCGCAGAATCGAAGCTGCTGCCTGTCAAGTCCAGATGGTCCAGCAGGGTCTGGGCAATGACTCTGGGGGGCTTGCGCAGGGCCTTTGCCGCCGCCAGGGCCACGGTGGTGGTAAGGTCGCCGTTAGCTGCGTCCCGCGGGATCTCTACAGGAACGCCGGGGATCTCCGCATGGGGCAGGGTTCCATCCTCCACCGCCGCCCGGTAGGCCTGGAGAACCAGAGACACTGCCTGATCCTTGGCGCTTTGCATCAGATTTTTCATGGTATTTTCAAAACCTCGTTTCTCTGGAAGTGTAGTATAAGCTCTTGCCGGAAAGTTTCCCCATGACGGAAGCATATCCTGTTCCGGTCAATTTTAATGCTTCCGCCGCACCCGGATTTTAAAGCTGTTCCGTCCCGCAACGGTGTGTTCCACAGCGATGGAATAATGAATCTCCATCAGCCCGCCCCGCTCGGACAGCGTGTGGTGCAGGCGGCTGGTCTGAACGTCGATGGACAGCTCTCCATAGGGCGTCTCGTACAGGGATGTATGCTGTCTTCCCGCCTCGAAGACCATCTGCGAATTTACGCCCCCCGCCCGGGTCAGGATCACCTGCGGCCCCCGTACCTCAAAAGTGGTGGTCGTTCCCTCCATGCCGGTCAGCTCGCTTTCCTCATAGCTCAGGCGCAGGCCGTCCCCGGTGACCTCCATGGTGCCTTCTGTCATCAGCTCCACACTGTCCGGGTCCACGTCGTCGTAAAACTGCTTTCCCTGGATGTAGAGCATTACCGGCAGTTTCTCTTCACTGCTCTCCGTCCCCTCTGTGGGGGCCCAATCGTCAATACCCGTCAATGTCAACCCTCCCCGCAACGTGTTGTAAGTCCTCTTGCAGAAATATAGAAGCAATGCGTTTGAAGTCCTCCGCCTGGTCGCTGACGAAAAAGGACGCGTCTCCCTGCCTGCCTTCCGGCGCACGGAGTCCCTGAGCGTTCAGGAGGCGCTTGAATGCAAAGGCGGACTCCTCGCTGGCGGATACCAAGGTCACTCCCGGGCCGCAGATGTCCGCAATCAGCTCCTCCAGCAAGGGATAGTGGGTGCAGCCCAGGATCAGCGTGTCGATTCCCTGGGCCAGCAGGGGCGTCAGATATTCCCGGGCCACTGTCTCAATGACCACATCTCCCCTGCGGAACCGCCCATTCTCCACCAGGGGCACGAACAGCGGACAGGGCTTGCACAGGACCTCTACCGCTGGGTCCAGCCGGTGCAGCGCCGCCTCATAGGCCCCGGAGCGGACGGAAGCCAGCGTGGCGATCAATCCAACCCGCCGGTTCCGCGTCACCTCCGCTGCCCGCTGGCAGGTAGGCTCCACCACGCCCACAATGGGAAGGTCGTTTTCCGCCTGAAGCGCCCCCAGAGACGTGGTGGACACCGTGCCGCAGGCGATGAGCACGGCCTTCAGGTCCTGAGAGCGAAGGAATGCCAGGTCCTGCCGGGCGTACTTCAGCAGCGTCTCCCGGGAGCGCCCTCCATAGGGGACCCGGGCGGTGTCGCCGAAGTAGACCAGGGATTCCTCCGGAAGAATGCGCCGCAGCACCTGTACCGCTGTCAGCCCTCCCAGTCCGGAATCAAACACGCCGATGGGCCGCATATCCATAACCGCCGCTCCCCTTTCCTCATTCTCCCGGGCAGATGTTCCTCCCGTTCTGAGCTATATATTATACTATGAGACTTGGTTCCCCGCAAGACAGATTTTAGCCTTTTTGCCCGCTTTTTTATGTGGAATTTTCCGAACAGGTCTGCTATAATAATATCAAACTGTGCGCTGCGTCCAGAGAGGTGGAGCCAGGCAATTTTTGAGGGTGGTTTTCAGAACCCGCCGCAGGAGGTGTTATGATGAAAATTGAACTGACCGAGCAGCAATACCGTTATCTGCTGGACCTGGTCTACATAGGCAACTGGGTGCTCAACTCCACACGGGAAAACGACCGTATCCATGAGTATGACCAGGTGGAGAGCCTGATTTTCTCCCACTGCCTCCGCCATGGCATGACCAAGCTGGTGGAACTGTACCAGGGAGACTTGATCCCTTCCCGTGCCTTCGCCGACGGCGGCATCCACGAGGCTATCGAGAATTACGAGGATGTGGTATTTTATGAGATTCTGGCAGAGGAGCTGGCCCTGCGGGACATGGACGGCGAACCCCTCACCCGGGAGAACTACGGCGCCCTGATGGACCGCATCGACACCTATCTTTCCGAGTTCGACGAGCACGGCACGGACAACATCTCCGTGGACCTGGACGAATCATGAGCGCAATGGCAATTTGAACGATAGGGAAAAGGAGAAAAGCAAACATGGCAGAGAAAGCAAAGGTCTATTTCGCAGACTTCCGCTGTCCAAGCTGGCGGGAGAATCTGCCCCAGAAGCTGGCCCGCCTGATGATGACCGCTGGTTTCGGCGAGATCGACATGGAAGGCAAGTACGCCGCCATCAAGATGCACTTCGGCGAGCCGGGGAACCTGGCCTACCTGCGTCCTAACTGGGCCAAGGCGGTGGCGGACCTGGTGAAGTCTCTTGGCGGCAAACCCTTTCTGACGGACTGCAACACCCTTTATGTCGGCGGGCGGAAGAATGCCCTGGACCACATCAAGTCCGCCTATGTCAACGGCTTCACCCCCTATTCCACCGGCTGCCACATCC
>CAOJHG010000125.1 GCA_948435975.1 uncultured Oscillibacter sp.
AAAGTGCTGGAGCAGGCAGATCAGAGCCTGCAAGCGGAAACACAGTAACAAGCGCAGCCTTTATCTCCCCCTGGAGATTACAAAGCACCTGAACAGCGGACTGTCAAAGGGCCGCAGGCAAAACGGGGCCGGTCCTTTGACGGTTCGTTGTCCAGGTGCTTCCAGACAATCGGGAATGTTAGTCTTTTTCAATTGGAGAAATCACAGGTTTTCCATCTTTATCCAACAACGGCGTCATTCCTCCTGCATATCCGGCTTTATGAAACAAGTAATTCACGCCAGTCTCTGTATCCACCAAAATTTGTATTGTATCCAGCGTCCCTTGTGAATAAACCGTCTCAAATCGTTCCTTCTTAGCCATTATATTTACCTCCAATCATTGAGATTTGTCGATTTGTGACAAGCGACAGGCAAAGTATACTACCAACGCGGACAGCAGTCAACCCGTTTCGCAGAATGTATCCGATGGTTAAACCGCTCTTTATATATGGCATCTCAGTTTTGCATAGAATAGAAAGGAAGGTAACCTAATGAACCGTCAATCTGTAGACCTTGGCAGCGGGAAGGTTGGAAAGCTGCTGTTCTCCCTGGCGCTGCCGACCATTACCTCCCAGGTGGTCAATATGCTGTATAATCTGGTAGACCGGGTGTACATTGGCCACATGAAGCCTGTGGACACAGTGGGAGCCCTGGCCCTCACCGGCGTGGGGGTGTGCCTGCCGGTCATTCTCATCATCTCAGCGTTCGCGGCCCTGATGGCTATGGGAGGCGCACCGCGAGCTTCTATCCAAGAGGGCCGGGGGGACATTTCAGAGGCCGAGAAGATTATGGGGAACAGCTTCACCCTTCTTCTGACGGTCTCCGTGGTGCTGACGGCAGTGTTCCAGCTTTTTGCCGAACCTCTGCTGCTGACCTTTGGAGCCAGTGAGAACACCATCGGCTATGCCCTGAGTTATATGCGCATTTACTCTCTGGGCACTATTTTCGTTCAGATGACCTTGGGCATGAACAGCTACATCACCGCGCAGGGCTTCACCACCGTTGGTATGAAGACGGTGCTGATCGGCGCTGGGCTGAATACGGTGCTGGACCCGATTTTCATCTTTCTGTTCGGCCTGGGCGTCCGCGGCGCGGCGCTGGCTACTATCTTGTCTCAGGCCGTGTCCGCCGCGTGGGTTCTGCGCTTCCTCACCGGGCCTCAGACAAAGTGGCGTCTCCGGCGGAGGAACCTGCGGCCTCAGCCAAAGGTGTTCCTTCCCAGCCTGGCTCTGGGACTTTCCCCTTTTATCATGCAGTCCACAGAAAGTCTCATTGCTGTCTGCTTTAATTCCTCCCTGCTGAAATACGGCGGGGACGTGGCGGTAGGAGCCATGACGGTGCTGACCAGCATGATGCAGTTTGCCATGATGCCGCTCCAGGGTCTGAGTCAGGGCGCACAGCCAATCATCAGCTACAACTACGGGGCCAGGAACGTCCAGCGGGTGCGGGATGCTTTTGGCTGCCTGCTGCGTGCCTGTGTGGCGTATGCAGCGGTATTGTGGCTCTTGGTGCAGCTTTTCCCGCGGATGTTCGTGCTGATTTTCAACAATGACCCTGCGCTGGTGGATTATGCCGCCTGGGCCCTGCGGATTTACATGGGGACTACCTGCCTCTTTGGCGTCCAGATTGCCTGCCAGCAGACCTTTATTGCCCTGGGGAATGCGAAGACCTCCCTGTTCCTGGCGGTGCTGCGGAAGATCATTCTGCTGATTCCTTTGATTTATATTCTGCCGAATTTCTTTGCAGATAAAGCCTTTGCGGTGTTCCTGGCGGAGCCGGTGGCGGACTTCCTGGCGGTTACGGCGACAGGTACGATGTTCTTTTTCCAGTTCCGGCAGAGCATGGCCGAGCTGGAGCGGGAGCGCATGGGGAAGCCGCAGATTTGACCTGCGGAAGCGCTCAGACAGGGCGGCTTGTATGATTTCACAATTTTAGCGGGAGGAATAGGGCAAAGTTTTTTGGAAATACTACTTGCAATATTGTTTGGAACCGTGTAATATAGTATTATAAACTATATTACAGGAGCACCCAGCGTCTTGCTGAGGAAAGGAGCGGTTCCATATGGAGGCGGTTTCGGCGAAGCAGTTACAGCGTGCGCGGCTGCGGGCAGTGCGCAGGGCAACCGTTCGAGCCAGGAATGAGCCTCCCCGTCTGACTTTTGGGGAGGAGATTTTCAATGCGGCGAGCCACGGCGCCGGAGTCCTGCTGGCGTCGGCGGGGCTGGTGCTGCTGCTTGCCCGGTCCTATACGGCGGCGCAGGTCATGGCCTCCTGCTTTTACGGAATCAGCATGGTGGTGATGATGCTGATGAGCAGTGTGTATCATGCCATGAAAACCGGTTCCACAGCGAAGCGGGTGTGCCGCCGGTTTGACTATACGTCTATCTACCTTCTGATTGGGGGAACCTTCGCGCCGGTGCTGCTGCTCTACGTGGGCGGACGGCTGGGGATTACACTGTTCTGCATCCAATGGGCAGTGATTCTGACAGGAGTGACGCTGGTGGCGGTGTTTGGGCCGGGCCGCTGGCGGGCGCTGCATTTCACGCTGTATTTCCTGATTGGCTGGAGCGGGCTGTTTTTCCTGCCAAGCCTGTACCTGCACAGCCGGACGCTGCTATGGTTCATCCTGGCGGGAGGCGTGGTGTATACCCTGGGCATGATCCCCTTTGCCAGAAGCCACAAGTATGACCACTGCATCTGGCATATGTTCGTTCTGTTGGCGGCAATGCTCCACTGGGTCGGCATCTATACAGAACTATACTGCTAAAAAAGAAAGGCCAGGAGAAACAGCTCTCCCGGTCTTCTTTTTTCTTTTGTGTTCCCGGCGGCAGCTCCATTGCAGGACGCGGAAAACAGCGGACGCCAGCTATTTTGTTCCGAAGATACGGTCCCCTGCATCTCCCAGGCCCGGGACGATGTAGCCAGCCTCATTCAGTTTTTCGTCCACCGCGCCGCAGTAGATGTCCACATCCGGATGGTTCTTCTGAATCAGCTCAATGCCCTCCGGCGCGGCCAGAAGGACCATCAGCTTGATGTTGGTGCATCCGTATTCCTTCATGAAGCCGATGGCCGCGCTGGCGCTTCCCCCAGTGGCCAGCATCGGGTCCACGATCAGCACATCCCGTTCCGCTACGTCCTTGGGCATCTTGCAGAAATACTTGACAGGCTCTAAAGTCGTCTCGTCCCGGTAGAGTCCAATATGGCCCACCCGTGCGCTGGGCACCATTCGGAGGACGCCGTCCACCAATCCCAGGCCCGCCCGGAGAATGGGGACTACCGCGAACTTTTTGCCTTTGAGGGTGGGGGCGGTGGTTTTGCAGATGGGGGTCTCCACCTCCCGGGTAGTCAAAGGCAGGTCCCGGGTAGCCTCATAGGTGATGAGCATTCCGATTTCAGAAACCAGCTCCCGAAAGTCCTTGACGCTGGTTTCCTTGTCACGCAGTACGGTCAGCTTGTGGGCAACCAGAGGGTGGTCCATAATGTGTACTTTTCCGTTCATAACAGCACTCCTTTTCATTTTTGGAAATTTGGGTCAGGCGCAGGGGGATCAGCTTTCTGCTTTTTGGGCAGTCCGCAGGCGTTCCGCTTGAGGCGGGCGAAGATAGACGGGAGCAAGCTCCTGAGCAGAGAGCAGCTTCCCTTCCGCCGCAAGCGCTTCCGCCTCCAGAGCCACGGATATGGCGTTTTCCATCAGCAGGTGGGGCGGGGCCATGCGGCAGGGGATTCCCGCTCCTGCCAGGAAGTCATAACACAGCCGCGCTCCGTTCCCTGCGACGGTTTTGGGCCGGGGGTCGTCCCGCAGCTCATCGGCCAGGTCTGCCAGGGAAATGGCGCGGTCCGGGGTCAGGCGGACCAGGGCAGAACCGCCGTCCCCCGCGTCAAAGAGAGCGTTGTAGACCTGCTGCCGCCGGGCGTCCATCGCGCAGACAATCAGCCCTCCGGCAAAGGCGGCATTCCGGGCCAGCGCCGCCAGAGTAGACACGGCAACGGCAGGCTTTTCCGCCGCAAACGCAATCCCCTTCCCGGCAGAGACGCCAATCCGGATGCCGGTAAAGGACCCCGGCCCCGCGGAAACGGCTACCGCGTCTAAATCGGCGGCAGTAAGTCCGGTGTTTCTGAAAAGCGTCTCTACAATGGGCATCAAAGTAGCGCTGTGGGTCAGTCCAGTATCCTGGTATCCGGAGGCCAGGACCTTCCCATCCTCCGTAATAGCAGCAGAAACCGCTTTCGCCGCTGTCTCTAGGGCTAAAATTTTCATAGGGGCTCCGCTCCTTCCATGGTGATAGTCCGCCAGTCCTCGTGTTCCGGACAGTGGGCAATGGAAACGCGGACGGTCCCCTCAGGCATGGCGTCTAAGGCTCGTTCGCTCCACTCCACAAGGGTGATCCCGCCCTGGTCCAAGTAGTCCTCCCAGCCGATGTCCCATAGGTCGTCCGGACCGTTCAGGCGGTAGAGGTCCATATGAAACAGAGGAAAGCGTCCGCCCCGGTACTCGTTGACGATGGTGAAGGTAGGACTGGTAACCCGGCCCCTGTAGCCCAGACCCAGCGCCAGGCCGCGGGCAAAGGCGGTTTTTCCCATGCCCAAGCCGCCCAGACAGGCAATGACGGAACCAGCGGGGAGGACTGCCGCCAGTCTCCGGCCCAGGTCTTCGGTTTCGGCTTCGCTGCGGGAGATGTACTCCAAAAAAGCCGCCCCCTCTCTATGACTTGAATTTTAGACAGTATATCATAATTTGAACAGAGTGTAAAAACAAATTTCCGCGTTTACACCTTTTTTTATTTGTGGTAGAATAGCCCCATGATTTTACAGCGTTCCACAGGCGGGCCTGGGAGCGGCGATTTTAACGAATATGGAGCGTACTATGCTGAACCGATTGAAAACGATTCTTGCGGATTTCATCCAGCAGGCGGACTTGGTGCTGCTGGGACTATGCTGCGCCGCGTCACTGTACGGCCTGGTGCTGGTGTTCAGTGCCACCCGGTACTTGACGGCTGCTACGGGCCTCCGGCGGATGCTCATACAGTCCGGCAGTCTGCTGGCGGGCATTGTGGTCTATATTTTCTTCTCCATGCTGGACCTGGAGCGTATCATGAAAAAGTGGAAATGGGTGCTGGCCTTTAATATCATTTTCATCCTGCTTTTGAAGACGCCCTTTGGTTTCGGCGAGGCGGAGACGGGAAACAACGCATGGCTGAAATTTCCCTTTCTTCCCTTCAACATCAGTCCTGCGGAGGTGGTGAAGATCAGCTTTACCCTTCTTCTGGCAAAGCAGATTGAATGGCTGTGGGAGGAAAAGAAGGATCTGAAATCGTTCCGGTCGGCCTTTTTTGTGGCAGGTCACACGCTGGGACTCTGTGCACTGTATTTTATTGCCTCCAAGGATATGGGAAATGCGCTGGTGTTTCTGTTCATCTTTCTTTGCATGGCGTTTGTGGCAGGGTTTGCGCTGCGGTGGTTTTTGCTGCTGTTTGCCGCAGGCGGGGCGGCAATTTCCCTGGCATGGATACTGGACCTGATTTATCCGTATATTAAAAAGCGGTTTATTGTGCTGTTTGACCACGATTTTGAACCTTTGGGAGTAGGCTGGCAGCAGAACCGGAGCCTGCTGGCAATTGGTTCTGGCGGGATGTTTGGACAGGGATATCTGCAAGGCGCCCAAACGCAGAGCGGGAGCACAGCTCTGCCGGAAAAGCATACGGATATGATTTTCGCCGTAGCGGGTGAAGAGCTGGGGCTGATTGGCTGTGCAGTCATCATGCTGTTTTTGGCGCTGATTATCCTGCGGGTGCTGTTTGTTGCCCGCCGTGCAAGGACGCCTTTTCACCGTTATGTGTGCGTTGGCATTGCGGCGATCCTGATTTTCCAAACTGTCATTAATATTGGCATGTGTCTTTTTGTAATGCCCACAATTGGAATCACTTTGCCCTTTTTCAGCTATGGCGGGTCCTCGTTGATGACGCTGTTCATGGCTATGGGAGTCGTATCCGGCATTAAGAAAAACTCTCCTGAAATGCGGCGGGTGGCTCGCTCTCCGTTACGGTAAACGATGCCCGGAAAAATGGCTGAGCGCCGGGAGGAATGCTGAATATCAGAAACTCTCAGCAGTTCTGCCGCTTGGAGACTCCGGATTTTACCAAAAAAGAGCCAGCTTGCCGGTCATCCTGGTTAGCTGGCTCCCATACATCACGGAACATGGTTGTAAATTTGCTCTGATTCTCATACTATTACAACCCGCTGTAAGAATGTCTTGACATTTTAGAAAGCATCCCTTATAATAAGCATGTTGAGCGGTTTGCCGGGTTTCTATGTGCAAAGGCAGCGGGGACAAAGCGTAAATGGTTGCCCTATGTGAAAGAGAAGAGATCCGTGCAAATTGTAGATGGAACTATCAGTTAGAAGGATATCCGGGTGTAGCGCAGTTGGTAGCGCGCTTGGTTCGGGACCAAGAGGCCGTGGGTTCAAATCCCGCCACTCGGACCATCTCATGATAATCCGAACGCTGTCCTCCAAGTGGGGGACGGGTTCGGATTTATCATTTCTGTGGTATAATATGCGTCTGGAATTTACAGTAGATTTTACAGCGTTGATGCTCCTGTATGCTTTCGTCTTTTTTAGGAAGTGGAGGCCCCAGGGCAAAGATGTCCTACTTGTCAACACGCTC
>CAOJHG010000126.1 GCA_948435975.1 uncultured Oscillibacter sp.
TCAGGATCTTATCGTCGGTGGTGTTGCTCCGGCGGACCAGAGAGCGGGTGTAGCGGTAGGTAACATAATTCTTCGCCACCTCGAACGCGCCGTGGGCCATGATTTGGTACTCCACCATATCTTGGATATCTTCTACAGAAGGGGAACGGTTCATTTTCTGGCAGGACAGCTCCACAGATTCCGCAATCCGCTGAATCTGCACCGGCGTCATGCGGTTGCTCTCCTCAATACTCTCGTTTGCTTTGGTGACGGCGGCCAGGATTTTCGTGATATCGAAGACAACCTCTGTGCCGTTTCGCTTGATGACTTTCATGTTCCCTTTTCCCCCTATAGTGTTTCATACTTTTCGACTATACCACATCTATGGCAACATTGCTACCATAACACACAAGATGTTGATATTCAAGTCGTATTTGCCACTATCGGAAAAAATTTTACACGCCGCCCCGCGCTGAACCATGCCTTCGGAATCCCCCAATCCTTTGCGCCTCTGAGGATTCCCCGGCCCCGGAGCGGAAAAAACGAGCAGGCGCTTGTCCCACTCGTTTTTTCAGATGGATTTCCAGTTCTGTCAGAAGGTGACGACCTCCTGAGCGGGCTTTTTACAGGGAGCAATGGACAGCATGTGCATCACCGGCCCCTTTCCCTCGTAAGCGGCATGATCTTCCATAGCCATCCGGGCGGTAACCTCGATCCACTCCCGGTTGTGGTACTTGTCCAGGTCCTTCCCTTTTGCCACCATACCCAGGAACTGCACGTCATTTTCACAGCAGACCATAGCGAAGCGGCCGGGGCAGTGGACGCCGGGGTAATTCTTGGAGTGGCACATCAGCAGCTTCATGTGGACCTGCTTCCCGTCGTACCGGTCCGGATGGTCCATAACGTCTACATACCATACGCCGAAGTCCTCGTCCGGAATATCCACCACGCTTTGGCTCAGGTCGAAGGGGCACTCCTCCCCGGTGAGATAATCCTCCGTGGAGCCGTCCTCGTTCTCCAGGAAAATATCCGCCCGGCGGTTCACCATCCGCAGATTTCGCTTTCGCAGGCTGTCCCGCAGCTCTGGTGTGCAGCGGTTGAAGACCAGCATATCCGCATTGGTGATCTTCTCCATCATCATCTGGCCCATATTCTTGGCATAAACCTCAAAGGTGGACGCCTCGACGAAGGTCATGATCTGGTAAAGAATCCAGTTGGCGGGCAGGACCTCCCGGTAGAGCCGCTCCATGGACCACATACCGTTGTACTCGATCAGGACCTGCCGGGGACGTACTTTCTTTTCCAGCGCCTTCAAACGCGAACAGGTCAGGTCCTCCTCGTCCTCCACATCCTCAATGGTGACATTGTCCAGGGCCTTGGGATTGTATTCCTCCTCACCCTCCTCACAGCGGATAATGAGGGTGCGCTCCCGCCGGGCAAAGCCGTCCTCCAGGATGCCATTGATAAAATTGGTCTTTCCGGCGTCCAGAAATCCGGCGACCAGGTAAACAGGGATATCCATGAAAAACCTTCTTTATGGCAAAATTGTGATCTGAGTGTAAATTTATACGATTCGCAATCTTTTGATGCGGGCGCTTACAGGCCAAAGAGCTCCGCAAGACGGTCTTCCTTCAGCTCCGCGCCAATGACACAGAGACGGCCAGTGTAATCCGGGCAGCCAGTACGGACCTCGTGTTCCTCCGGTACATAGTCAAATTCAAGCCACGCGCCGCCTTCACCGTTCACGATGCCCTTTGCCCGAAGAACCGCGCCGTATTCTCCGCTGTCCAGAGCCGCAAGAATCTTCTCGATCTCCGCCTGAGTATAAACCTTTGGCGTCTCTCTGCCCCAACTGGTAAAGACTTCATCGGCATGGTGATGATGGTGGTGGTGCTCATGCTCGTGATGATGCTCGTGCTCGTGTTCATGATGATCTTCATGCCCATGTTCGTGATGATGGTGATGTTCGTCCTCGTGCTCATGATGATGCTCGTGCTCGTGGTGATGGTGTTCGTGTTCGGCCTCCTCTGCGGCGTGCTCGGCCCGCATCTTCTCCAGCAGCTCATCCGCAAGAGATACCTTTTCGATTGCAGCAAGGACCGTCCTGCCGTCCAATTGGTCCCAAGGGGTGGTCAGAATCACCGCGCCGGGGTTCTTCTCCCGCAGCATGGCCGCAGCCGCTTCCAGCTTCTCCTGATTCAGCTTCTGGGTGCGGGAGAGAATGATTGTCCCCGCGCTCTCAATCTGATTGTTGTAGAACTCGCCGAAGTTCTTCATATAAACCCTGACCTTTGTTGCATCTGCCACGGTAACAAAGCTGTTCAATTTCATATCCTGGGCCTCCGCCGCTGTGTTCTCCACCGCCACGATAACATCGGACAGCTTGCCCACGCCGGAGGGTTCGATCAAAATCCGGTCCGGGTGAAATTGGGCCGCCACATCCTTCAGCGCCTGGTTGAAATCGCCCACCAGAGAACAGCAGATGCACCCGGAGGACATTTCCGAGATCTGAATACCGGACTCCTTCAGAAAACCGCCGTCGATGCTGATCTCGCCGAATTCGTTCTCAATAAGGACCAGCTTTTCCCCCTGGTACGCCTCCGCCAGCAGTTTTTTAATCAGCGTTGTCTTGCCAGCGCCCAGGAAACCAGAGATAATGTCAATCTTAATCATATTCTCAAATCCTTTTCTTTTCACAGAGTTTCATTTAATCGCAGGGTCCCTCGCGTACATTGGCTATATCATAGCACTATTTTTCGAAAATGCAAGTCATTCGCAAAAATTTTACTTTTATTCCCACGAAACATTTTTAACGCCTTTTCCGCCGCTTTTCAAACTCCAGCGTCTCCCGCGCCACCGTTTCCGAGAGCAGCAGCAGACACGCCAGATTCGGCAGACACATCAGCGCGTTGCACACGTCGGACAGGCGGAACACGGCCTCCAGACTCCCTCCCGCTCCCAAAGCTACTGTCAGACAGAATATCCCCCGGTAGAGAGGCAGGGCCCCAGCGCCAAAAAGATATGAAAAGGCTGCTTCACCTTGGAACTCCCAGCCCAGCACGGAGGAAAAAGCAAACAGCACAATCGCAGCCGCTACAAAACGCCCGCCCGCGCCTCCCATCACGGTCCGGAAGGCCAGAATCACCAGCGCCGCGCCGTCTACCGCCTGGCCAGCAGTGTCTGCCGTTCCCAGTACGCCGGAGCAGCAGATGGCAAGCCCAGTCACCGTGCAAACCACCATGGTGTCGATCACATTTCCGGTCATGCTGATGTAGCCCTGACGGACGGGGTCCCCTCCAGAGGCGGAAGCAGCAGAAATAGCGGCGGAGCCCAGACCGGCCTCGTTGGAAAAGACGCCCCGGGATACGCCCCGCCGCACCGTCTCCGCCCAGGCAGCCGCAGTCCCAGCCGCACCTCCTGCCGCCGCCCTGGGAGATATTGCACAAGACAGGATTTCCCACAGCCCGGCGGGCAGGTTCTCCAGGTTCCCCAGCACCACCGCCAGGCCCGCCGCCAGGTAAAACAGCGCCATAGCAGGAACCAGAGCTGTACAGACGCGGGAGATCCCCTGGACGCCTCCCGCCATGACCGCCAGGGCCAGTGCCGCCGCTCCCAGGCCCGCCGCCCAGGCAGGAACACCCCACACGCTCCCCAGGGCTCCAGCGATGGAATTGGACTGGGTGATTCCCCCAATGCCGAAGGAGGCCCCAACAGCGAACAGCGCGAACAGGCCCCCCAGCACCGCCCCCGCCGGCCCCAGCGCCTCCCGCATGACGTACATCGGCCCGCCGCACCAGTCTCCCTGTCCATTCCGCCGCCGGTATTTCACAGCCAGCATACACTCGGCGTACTTTGCCGCAAGGCCCGTCAAAGCGGAAATCTCCATCCATACCAGCGCCCCCGGCCCTCCCGCCACCAGAGCTGTAGCTACGCCGACAATATTCCCTGTTCCAATCGTCGCCGCCAGAGAGGTCATCAGAGCGGAGAAGGGAGATACGCCGCCCTTTCCATCCGCTCTCCGCGCCTCCCTGCCCAGGGCGGACCGCAGGGCATAGCCAAGATTCCGCCAGGGCAGAAAATGCAGGCGCACCGTGAGAAACAGCCCGGTCCCCAGCAAAAGCACCAAGGTCCCGGGTCCCCACAGCACACGGTCCGCAGTCCGCAGCCATCCGGTCAGATCCATACAGCCATCCCCCTTTTTCCAGTAAGACAGCCTATGCGCCCGCCCTTTTGGGATATGCCCAGACAGCGGAAAGCGCCGCAGGGTCCCTTTCCCATGCAGCGCTTTTTATTTGTCCCTTTTACCTTTCGTGCCGGCGGAACTGGGCATTGGCGATTTCATGAGCCGCAGCTTGAAGCAAAAAATCAGCCGTGCTATATCAAGAGCAATAAAATGGGCAGCCAGTCCTGATGGCGAAAGGGCATTCTGTTTGGAGGCATTACACACCTTTCCCGTCATTCTCCTCCCGGACCTGCTGAAGATAATCCTGTTCCGCCGTCTTCTTACTGGGGACAAAGCCCTGGGCAGCCGTCTTTTTTTTGCCCTTGCTCTTGGCGTAAAAGAACCCGGTGACGGAGAAAACCACCGCTCCCAGGAAGTTCACGAACAGATCCTTCATGGTGTCAATCAAGCCGATGTCCAGGTAGCCCCCCAAGCCAAGGTCCTCCCCGTTGACAAAAACGCTCTGGATATCCCGCACGGCAATGACTTTATTGCTCATGGCCGGGTCCAGCTCCACAGTGTAAATGGCGTTGATGACGGTATCCTTCTGCATATCGGTGTGGAAAAACCAATCCATGCCGAATTCAAAGAACTCCCAGAGAACCCCGATGGTCATGGAGAAGCAGAAGGCCACCAGCGCCAGGAAGAAGGGTGACAGGTCAAAGGTCAGGTCCTCATTGTCATTCAGGAGGATGACCATGGAAAAACCCACCGCCGCCGCCAGGAACCCATTAAGCGTGTGGAGCATGGTATCCCAATGCGGAACGACAATGTAAAAAGCGTTGACCTCCCCCAAAATCTCCGCCGCAAAGATGAAGCAGAGGATCGTAATCTCCAGAGCCGGGGGCAGCTCGATGCGGAGCTTCACCTGGACCCAGCTAGGCACATAGAGCAGCAGCAGGGTCAGGGCACAAAAGAACGCGCTCTCATAGTGGGTCTGAATCACCTGGCGCACCAGGACCACAATGACCAGCGCCCGGAGAATATAGAACACAACAAATGAGCTTTTATGCTCCCGCAGTTCCATTTCCATCGCTTGGCGGAAGTTGCGTTTTTCCTTCTTCTTTTCTCTCTTACGCGCCGCCTTATCTAATTTCTTCAAGTCTTTCGCCTCCTTTGTCCGTCGGGAATCTGACAGGGCTTCTCTCCAGGTTTCCCGCTTCTGCTACTATTATAATCCTCCAGGCCCTGCCGTCAAATAGAAAATAAGAATTCTTGCGGGACCCGCTTTCTGTGCAGGTCCCGCAAGCTTCACGCTGTCATTGCCGCCGCGTATGCCGCCGCAGACTCTAAATTTATGTAGCGGTCCGGGCGTTCTTTTTGGCTTCCCCTGAGGAAAATGCAGCGGACTTCTCATTCATAAGAAGCATTTGGAGGCGGTTCTCCACGTTGGCGAAGCTGGTGTCCGGGTCCAAGTCCAAAGGCAGAATCTGAATGGCAGGGAATTCCTCCTTCACCTTCTTCATGGCGCCCCGTCCGCAGATGTGGTTCGGCAGGCATCCGAAGGGCTGTAAAATCACAAAGGACCGCACGCCCTTCTGCGCATACTCCCGGATCTCCCCTGGAATCAGCCAGCCCTCGCCGGATATGAAGGTCCGGTCCATCACTGCATCCGTCTCCTCCGCCAGTTCCGGAAGAGGGGTGGCGGGTTCATACAGGGGATGCTCAGCCGCAATTTCTTCCAAAGTATGCAGCACAGTCTGGAACATCTTCTCTCCGCCCTTGGTAGCCAGCGCGTCTCCCAGGGGATAGCGGACGCGGTAGTTTTCCATCTCCGACAGGCGGGCCAGGTAGTCCTTGCGGAACACGTTCGTCATCCGGGGCAGGGTCACCTCCATGCCGTTCTGTTCCAAATAGGACTCAATGTGGAAATTGGAGCCGGGGTGGAACGTCACCAGATACTCTCCTGTCACAAAGGCCCTTGGACGCGGACTGCTCCGGTCATAGGGGACAGCCCGGAAATCGTCGATTGCCTTCCGGAACGCGGAAACAGCCTGACGGGTCCCTTTGGTCAGGGCGGCGGCAATGCGGTCCACCGACAGTTCAAAAATCCGGTCCGTCTCACCGGAATGACGCTCGTAAGGACGAATCCGGCGGCGCAGCTCCTCCAGAAAATCCATCATGGCGATTGCCCACAGGGACCGGAGGTTGAACCGCATTCCCATTCGGATGCCGGGGTGCATCTCCTTGGTGTCCGCCGGGTCCGTGGAGACGATGGGGACCTTCTGGAAGCCCGCCGCGTCCAGCGCCCGCCGGAGAAGCGCGGAATAGTGGGACAAGCGGCAGTCGCCCTGGTACTTCACCATAGCCACCGCTACCTGATCCAAAGGATATCTCCCGCTTTGCAGGGCGCTGATGGCCTCTCCAATGACCATCTGGGCAGGGAAGCAGGTATC
>CAOJHG010000127.1 GCA_948435975.1 uncultured Oscillibacter sp.
TGCTGGACCGCATAGATGCGGATTTTCTGCGGGACGAGGAAACCATGGAGGCTGCCCGCGGCGTGCTTCTCGGGAAACAGGGCAGCGCACGGCTACAACAGTTGGTACGGAAGCTGAATCTGCAAAGCCCGGTCTCCAGCGAGTTCATCCTGAGCGACCTGAATGGAAGCATCCTGGCGGCCTCCTTCCCTGGAAGCACCCTCTCATCCTATTTGATGAACTACAACGCCGCCATATGCTATCACGCCCGGGACTGTGGGGAAAACGGGATTTACCGCTCCGTCTATTATGACAACAGCACCTATTCCGACCGCATGTTTGTGAAACCGGTCTATCAGGGTACAAGGCTCCTTGGCTTTCTGACGCTGTACCTCTCCGGGGCCGGGTGGAACTACTCCCTCTCCGACACCAATTTCGACGGCGTAATCACCGACCCCCGCGGCAATGTCCTGTACAGCAGCAAGCAGGCGTTTGCCTCTGTAGACAACAAATTCAGCGGCGGCCGCCATGGTTCCGTGGAGCTCAACGGCCTGCGTTACTGGATTCTTGGCGAGGCGGCCGCGGACGGGAGCGCCATGGTCTATTCCCTGGTCTACTATCCCCGGAACGGCGCCCTGACCGCGGGACTGCTTGCCCTGGCTCTTGCAGCGGCGGCCTGGTATGTCACGGCAAGGCATGTGTTCGCGCTGATGGCCAACCGGAACGCCGCCAGCATCGAGCATCTTGTCCAGGAGCTTCGCTATATACGCAAGACGGACTCCGGACACCGCATTGAGATGGACAGCGATGACGAATTCGGAGAGGTAGCCCATCAGACAAACTATATGCTGGACGCGCTCAAGGAGCTGAATGAACGGAATACAGAGCTGCTTCGTCGGAGCAACCGGTTTGAGATCGAGCAGCTTACCGCCCAGATGAATCCCCACTTCCTGTACAATACTCTGGAGATCATCCGCGCACTGGCCCTGTATGACGGCGTGAAGGCGGAGCAGGTCATCACAGAGCTTACCCAGGTCCTGCGCTATAGTATTGACTTCTCCCGGGACGAGGTGCCCCTCAGCGACGACATTTTTTATATACAGAGCTACCTCAATATCCAGAAGGTCCGGTTCGGAAGCCGCTTTTATTGTGAGCTGGATATCGCGCCGGAGTGCCTTTCCTGCCTGACGCCCAAGCTCCTTCTTCAGCCGCTTTTGGAGAACAGCATCAAGTACGGCTTCCGGAAGGTCATGGAGCTTCATATCCGTGTAGAAGGCCGGTTAGACGGCGGGATGCTCCTGTTTCGTGTGGCGGACGACGGCGGCGGGATGGAAACGGGAAAGGCGCTGGAATTACAGGAGCAGCTGGCCGCTCATGACCGGAATTCCCCGTCTATTGGCTTGCGGAATTTGTCCCGGCGTCTGTATTTGAAATATGGGGACAGGAGCGGCATCGAAATCGCCAACGACGAGGGGCGGGGATTCGAGGTGACTGTCCGCATTGAAGAGAGGAGGGACCCGCGTGTATCAGGTCTTGATTGTGGAGGATGAGGAGATCATTCGGAAGGGACTCGTTTATACCATCCCCTGGAGCGAGATGGATTGCGTTGTGGTGGGAGAAGCTGCCAACGGGGTGGAAGGGACTGCCCAAATCGAAAAGCTCCGCCCGGATATCGTGCTGGTGGATATCAACATGCCGGTAAAGGACGGACTGGAGATGCTTCGGGAGACCATCAGCCAGCACCATTTCTCCGCCGTCATCCTCTCGGGCTACTCCAGCTTTGACTACGCGAAAACCGCCATGCACCTGGGCGTTACGGAATACCTTCTCAAGCCCATCAACCGGGAGGAACTGCGGAAAGCCGTGGAAAACGCCAAGCAGCGGCAGGAGATGCGCCATGCCTGGGTGGACCGCCGGCAGGAAAAAGGGGAGCTGCTTCATATACAGCTTTTGGATAAAGCGGTGGACGAGGAGACAGACCAGATTGCAGGCCAGATGCTGGCGTTCATTGAGCAGCATTTCAGCGAGAAGATCGTGATGCAGGATGTGGTCAGCCATTTGAATTACAGCGAGACCTTTCTGAACAAGCGCTTCAAAAAAGTAACCGGCATGACCTTTACAGAATACCTGAACCGGTTCCGCATTCAAAAGGCCGTGGAGATTTTGAAGGACGAGAGCATTTCTTCCCCGGAGGCCGGCTATCTCTGCGGATTCAGCACGCCGAAATATTTTAAGGACGTCTTCCGCAAATACGTGGGATGCACCCCAAAGGAATACCGTGAAGCCGCCCGGAGCCGAAAGAAAGAGCCCGAGGTCCCATAAGGATCTCAGGCTCCTTCTTTTGGAGCGGCCACTCTGCCTGGGGAACGGCGGGGAGGCCGGGAAGCGGTGCTTTTTCAGGGGAAATCCCGCTTAGTGGAGTTCCGCCCACATGGAATTCCACTTATCCATAATCGCGCTCTTGTTGGCAGCCAGGTATTCAAAGTCCAGGTCCACCAGGCCCAGCGTACTGTCATCGGGCAGGCCGCAGAGAGACAGATCACACTGGCCGTTGGAACCGCGTCCGGCAGAAACGGCGGCGCGGGCGTCCTGGAATTCAGCGGAGGACAGCAGGTCCATCATGGCCTGAGCGGCAGGGAGGTTGGGGGCGTCCTTCACGATGGCAGCGCCTCCAGCCATGGCGGTATTGCCCTCGGACATGTAGATGCACTCCACGTCAGACGCGCCGTCGTTGATGAGGGCGGCAACTGTGGATTCGTAGGAGAGGCCCGCCACATACTCGCCGTTGATAACCAGGTTGTAGACGTCCTTGGAGGAGGTGGTGGAGAAGCTCAGAGGCATGAGCTTAGAGACGTAATCCCAGCTCTTATCGTCATCGAACTCGTCGCCCATGACCGCAAGGATGGTCTGCACCTGCCGCCAGCCGGAAGAGGTGGAGTCGGGAGCGGCCAGGATAATCTTACCGTTGAGCGCATCATTGAGCAGGTCGCTGTAGCCCTTGATCTCAATGCCGAGCTGGGACTCCAGAGCGGTGTTGACGATGAGGCACATGACCTGGACGTCATAGAAGGTGTAATAGCCAGACTCGTCGTGATAGAGCTGCTCCGCGTCGCAGGCGGCGGTATAGGGCTGAAGGATGTCGTGGTAGGTATCTCCGTCCGCCGCGAACATGCCGCCAATCACCACATCAGCGTCGCACTGTTCATCGCCGCGGATACGGGTGGCCAGAGTACCGACAGAGTCCGCCTGGATTTCAATTTCACAGTCGGGATAATACTTGTTCCACATATCCACCAGGACTTCCTGCTGGGTCTCTTCCATGGTGGTGTAGACGGTAATCTTGCCGGTGATGGTAGAAGGATCGCTGACATAGTAGGGCAGCTCGCTTTCATTGCCGCTGTCTCCCGCTCCGTCTGTGGAGGGAGTGGAAGTGCCGCTGTCACCGCCGGTAGTAGGAGAGGAATCGCCGCTGTTTCCAGAGCCGCAGGCAGTCAGAGAGAATGCCAGGGCCAGGGTCAAGAGAATGGATAAAAACTTTTTCATCTTTCATTTCCTCCTGTTTTTATAATAATGCTTCCCCAAGCACTATTTCGATGGGATCACATCTGGACGTTGTCCAAGTCTGTGAAGTGCAGGTAGACGACCAGGCAGAGGGTGGTCAGGAGCATGGTGATGACTGCGAAGACCGCCGCGACGCCATAGGTGCCGTTGACAATGGCGGCGTAGGTGCTCAGCGTCAGTGTGATGGTGCGGTTGTTGTACAGAATGACGCCGGAGGACATTTCCGTAATGATGGATACAAAGCTCAGCACCGCGCCGGAAATAATGCCGCTTCCCATCATGGGCACCGTGATTTTGACAAAGGCGGACAGGCGGGGGGCTCCCAGGCTCAGCGCCGCTTCCTCGATGGATACAGGAATTTTCATCATGGCGGCAGTTGCTGACCGGCTGGTGAAGGGCATACGGCGGATTGCCAGGGCAATGACCATGATGCCGATGGTTCCGGTGAAGGCCAGGGGCTTGCGGGAGAAGGCCAGGATCAGGGAAATGCCGATAACCGCGCCGGGCATGATATAGGGCATCATGGAGATGGTGTCAATGGTGTGGTTCAGGAGATTGCCCCGGCGGACCACCAAATAGGCGATCAGGACGGCAATGACTACGATGATGGCCAAGGTGATGACGCTGATGAGAAGGGTGTTATAGATGGAGCGGGTGAGGAGCTTCTGCATGGCCTTTTGGTAGTTTTTCAGGGAGTAGCCGGGCTGTAGGATGGTATTGTTATAGTTGCGGAAGGACATGTTGACGATGTAGAGCTGCGGCAGCATGGCCACGCCTACCAGGATGTAGCAGAAGGCATGCATCAGAAAGCCGCTGAGCCTGCGGGGGGTTTTCGGGTCGATGGGATGCAGGGAGTTGATGGTAAACTTGAAGTGGCTGGTGGCGGCCTTCTGAATGATGAAGATAACGGCGGTGACCACGACGGCAATCACGCTGGTTGCGGCGGCGAAGTGGTAGTTGGAGCCGTTCTCGCCCAGGAACTGGTTGTAAATCAGAACAGGGAAGGTACTGTAGCCCCGGCCAATCAGCGCGGGCGTGCCGAAATCTGCGAAGGAGCGCATGAACACCAGCAGGGCGCCGGCCAGAATCGTGGGCATGGTCAAGGCCATCGTCACCCGCTTGAAACGGTCCAGGCCCTTGCAGCCCATGCTCTCGGCAGCTTCCAGAAGGGAATTGTCGATGTCACGGAATGCGCCGTTCATATAAATGACAATCAGTGGGAACAGCTTGAGCACCTGGACGAAGACAATGCCGCCGAAGCCATAAATCGAGACCGTGGGCAGGCCCAGGGAGGCGATGAACTTTGTTATCAGACCGGAGTTGCCCAGAAGCAGAATCCACGCATACGCGCCGATGAAGGGGGCGGACATGGTGCAGAGGAGGCACAGGATCAGCAGGATTTTCCGCCCTTTGAGCGTATAGAACGAGTAGAAGTATGAAAAGGGGATACCGATCAGCAGGGAGATCACTGTGACGGCAATGGCAATCTTTACGCTGTTGAAAATGGAGACGTAGTAATAGGACTTGCCGAAAAACTCCTGAAATGCGTCCAGGGTAAATTCGCCGTTGGTGTATACGGATTCGATCAGGAGACGGCCGATGGGGTAGACCAGGAAGAACAGGAAAAGCGCCAGCAGGCATAGGGAAATGACGCTCCAGATGTCGAAGCGGGATTTCTGTGTGCTCATGTTCCCACCTCCGGAATGTCCACGCTGTTTTTCACACCGGTCATCAGGCTCAGGGACGTTTCCTTATCAAATACATTCGCTTTTCCGGCGTTCACGGTAAGGACGATGGGGCTGCCGGGCTGGATAATGGAATCAATTTCGGACTCCTGAATGATCTCCACCTCCTCGCCGGTCTCCAACTGGGCGAAATAGTGCGTGTTGGGCCCCAGGAAAACGCTGTCTTGAACGATAGCCTTCAAGCCCTCGGCGCTCTCGCTGGCGTGCTGCACCTTGAATTCCTCTGGCCGGATGGAGAGGGTCACTTCCTTTTCACCTGCGGCCTCAGGGCGGATTGTGCGGAAGGGAAGACGGTAGCTGCCGCAGAGGGTGATGTACGTCTGGCCGTTTTCCGTGGACATCTGGCCGGGAACCAGATTCGTCTTGCCGATAAAGGTGGCGACAAACACATCGGCGGGGCGCTGGTAAATATTATCCGGCCTGCCGCAGTGGTGGATCACGCCATCCTTCATAACGGCGATCCGGTCAGAAATGGCCATGGCTTCTTCCTGGTCGTGGGTGACATAAACAGTGGTAATGCCGACCTCGTGCTGAATGCGCTTGATGACGGTGCGCATCTCTACACGCAGCTTCGCGTCCAGATTGGAAAGGGGCTCATCCATCAGCAGGACGTCCGGTTCAATGACCAGGGCCCGGGCCAGGGCGATGCGCTGCTGCTGGCCGCCGGAAAGCTGCTCAGGCATCCGGTCGGCGTAGGCGTCCACGTGGACCAGCTTCATAAATTTGCTGGCCTCTTCGTGCATTTTGTCCTTTGGCATATTTCGGTACTTCAGGCCGAATTCCACGTTTTTTCGGACAGTCAGGTTTGGGAAGATGGCGTAGTTCTGGAAGACCATGCCAATGCCCCGCTTGCCTGGCTCCATGCGGTTGATCTCCTTGTCGTTGAAACGGAAGGACCCGCCCTCGATGCTGTTGAATCCAGCAATCATGCGCAGAAGGGTGGTCTTGCCGCAGCCAGAGGGTCCCAGCAGGGTAAAAAACTCTCCATTGGCGATTTTTACGGAAAGGCCGGGAATGACGGTCACGCTGCCATACTTCTTCACCGCGTTTTCGATGGAAATGGTAACACTCATAAATGCTCCCCCCGCATTGATAAAATGATGATATCAGGCGGCCCCCTGTCCGCGCTGCCGCTGGATGGATACCCGTTATGAAGAACGGCGTTTGATTGTCTCTATTATATACAAAGCGCAGCCGCTATGCTACCCAAAATTTCGTTCAAAAGGTCAAAAAAGAAAACAAAATCCTGAGCGGCCGGAAAAATGGCAAATCGTCCTCCTGTAAAATTGTGTAAACTGCC